>VGIQ01000003.1 GCA_016867835.1 Calditrichota bacterium
AACCGCCCGCATCAGGGCTATAGACTAAACGGCTGCACCCCAGCAGAACGACTTATCGCGGCTCCAAAAGCTGCTTGATTGTAAACACGTTGACAAGACAATACAATTTATATAAACAACTATTTAAACGATCATCGCATTACGGTCAAACGCCCGCGTTCCAATATCCACCACGCGTCAGCCGGCGGAAGTTGCCGCCTCCGCGAGGCAATCCAGATCACTCCGGCCTCGCCGCAAAGGTCTTTTGCCAGCCCGGCGATTCGCCGGGCCCATTCGGGATCGAGGAACGACGTCGCTTCGTCAAGGATCAGGAAGTCCGGCCGCATCGAAACGATCGAGGCGAGGGCTGTCAATTGACGCTGACCGTCGCTGAGCGTCTCCGGCGGGCGGTTCCGTAGTGCGCCTAACTCGAACCGACGGATCGCCTCCTCGACCCGATGCGACAACTCCGGCTCCGGCACGGCAAGATTTTCCAGTCCCCATGCCACCTCCCGTTCGACCGACGCCGCGAGGCACTGCGCCTCGGGATCCTGCATCAGGTAACCGATGCCGTTCCACCCCCTGCTCCTTGGCGGCGACTGCCGAATGCTCCCCCCTGAAGGCGTCAGGAGACCGCAAACCAGCCGCGCCAAGGTGCTCTTGCCGGAACCGTTCGCTCCATACAAGATAACACATTCGCCCGTAAAAATGCGCGCCGAAGCGGCTTCGATGACCTTCCCGCCACCCGGCCAGGCAAACGAAACGTCTTCAATCGCCAGCGCAGCCATCAGGCGGGAAGATAGGTCTGGAGTCGCTCGAGGATTCGGTCGGTCGCTCCGGAACGCTCCCGAACGACTTGCCTGGCGCGCCCCGAAGCTTCCTTTAACGTCTCCGGCGATGCCAGCCAGCCTCCCCAAAGTCGTTGCAAAGACTCCCGCTCCATGATGACGAAGCCACCGCCGGACGCAATGAGCAACCCCGCCTCGTGCGCGACATAGTGGCGCGGACCGAAGGCAACCGGGAGACCGCAGGCTGCTGGTTCGAGAACGCTGTGCAGACCCTTGCCAAATCCTCCTCCCACCCAGGCCATATCCCCGACAGCGTAAACTTGCGCCAAAACACCCATCCGATCGACCAATAAGACCTCCGCTTCAACCGCCCCGCCTGTCCACTCCGAGAATCTCAGAACCCCAAGCCCTTCCCGCCGAGCACTCTCAATGTTCCGTTCCAGCGACTCAGAGGTTACTTCGTGAGGAGCAACGACCAACCGGGCGTTCGGGTTCTTCCGCTGCAATTCCGCAAAGACCGGGTAGAAAATCCGCTCGTCAGGCTCCCACGAACTCCCCGCTATGACCACCGGTCCCACACCCAGCGCCTCCCGCAGCGAGGCAAAGCGAGCGCCTCCCTCCTCCGCCCGGCGGAGCACCTGATCGTATCGGGTATCGCCTAACACTGCAAGATCGGTCCTTTCGTCAAGGAAGACCCGGGCGCGGCCGGCATCTTCGTCCGACACCGCCCAGACGGCACTGAGAAACTTCATATGAGATCTTGAAAAGCCCTTGACAAACGGGAAATGCCGCCGTGAACCGCGATGAAAGTTGGCATTCAGGAGTATCGTCGGGATATTAAGTGCGGCCGCCGCACGGAGCATATTAGGCCAGAAGTCATGCTTGCTGATCAGCAAAAGTACCGGCTCGAGCCGCGCTAAAAAGCGGAGTTGATGATCGAGGAAGTCGAGCGGCAAATAACCGCAAGCGGCGAGGTCGGACCGGGCCGAAACGGCTTTCTCGACCGACGACGACGAATAGGAGAGCGCAAGCCGCACCTTTCCCGCAGAATGAAGACGGTCCAGGAGCGGCATCACCCCCTCGAACTCTCCTCGCGACGCGGTATGGATTAAGACGAGCGGTCGGTCATCTTCGCGCTCAATGCGCCAGGCTTTGCGACGCCCTTCAAGTGCGCTGCGAAGCCGCCCCTCAAACGGTGACGCTGCCTTCAGCAAGAGTGCCGCAAGCGGCAGCATCGCATCGTAGAAGCGATACCACCCTCCACCCAGTTCATAAGGCCGGGCAATTCTATCGCCCGCCGTCGGAGCCTCCCGAGGTGCGATGACCGCTTGCATCTACAGCGAGCAGGTCCTTTAGCGCCGCCTCAACCATCTGCGGCCTTATCTCATTCATGCAACGGAAATGTCCCAGCGGACAGACCTTCGGGCCATGGGGATGGCACGGGCGGCAGGCCAGCCCCTCAACCTGAACCACTCCGCTGGCGGCGCGAAACGGGGCAAATCCAAACTCCGGCACCGTCGGCCCAAAAAGCGCTACCGTCGGGGTCCCTACCGCAGTCGCAATGTGCATCGGCCCGCTGTCGCTGCCGATGAATGCTTTTGACTGGGACAACAGGGCAACGAGATCGCCCGGTGTCGTTTCACCGCAAAAGTTCAAGGCCGGCCGGGTGAGTCGGGCCGCCAGGCGATTCGAAAACTCCCTCTCCCGGGTCGTCCCGACGAAAACCAGAAACGCTTCGCCCTGCCGGAAAAGGAACTCCATCCAACCCTCTTCTGTCCAGGCTTTGGTCGGGTGTGACGCTCCGGGAGCAACGACCAACGGCCGGACGTCCTGTGCGATCCCACTTGCTGCACGGAATTCATCAAGTCTTTGTCCGATAATGCGGACCCGTTCCGCATCGGCTCTTAGATAAGTTCCGCCCCCGTCGTCTTCGGCTCCGAAAGCCGCGGCCGCTTCAAGATATTGTAGCGCGACTGCCGGAGGCGTCCCAATCCTATCGCGCAGGGTTGGAAAGTGAATGCGTAAGAACCGGTTAAATCGTGGCCTATGATAGTGGACAATCCGGGTAATGCCGAGCTTTCTGATGAGTATCCGGGAGCGGACGTTGTTCTGTAAATCAAGCGCTCTGGAGATGTCTCGATCCCGGAGCCCGGAGGCAAGTCGCTTCCGCTCGGAATGCTTGCCAGGATAGGCGTGAACGAGATCGACCTCCGGCATTGCCAGTCCGATCTCCGTCCACGATGCGAGGGTAAGCAACTCGATCCGGGCTAAAGGATTCGCCCGTCGCAGCGCCCGGATTGCAACTGAAGTGAGAACGACATCTCCCAACGAACTGAGCCGCACGACCAGTATGCCAGCCGTTTCGTTCCCGGAGATACTCACTTCATCCGGCTGGTGAGCCATTGCCCCATAACCGGATCGGCTTCAGCGGCATACTCTTCGCTGCTGCCGCTTATGACGAAAAACCCGATGCCCGGATGGTGCATCAGCCACTCTGTTGCGCCGCGCCGGCCCATCGTGATGAATGCTTCGACCAAACCGCCGGCTTCCGCAGCCGAGCGACACCAAACGGCAAGCGTCCAGATCTCGCCCGATGGCTGACCGTTGCGAGGACTCACTAATCGAAGATAGAGACTATCCGCTATGACCATACCGTTCGCTGCCGGATGCAGTAGCGCCAATGCTCCGGCCTCCGGGGTAAGGGTATATTGCAGGTCCGGCTCCCGGGGGTCGGCAAAGGTATGATTCCATCTTGCGCTGTCGGCAGCCCGGCCCCAGGCAAGGTGCAGCGGTCCAACTACGATAGTCCCGTCGCTGCTTCCCATTGCGGCGATGGCTTCAAATCCACCGTCCGCTGCCCAACCCAGCCCATATAGACCGGGATCGACGAGTCCCTGACCCTCAATGCCGATGCGCTCCCGCGAGACCTCGATCCGGGTTGCGCGAGCACGCTGCAAGGCTCCCTCCAACTGGGTTGCGTCGGGCATCCCCGGGCGCTTGGAGTCGAGCGCCCAGAGTCTGCGCACTTCGCCGTAGCGATGGTCGAATGCCATCCCGGTCTCGCGTTGAAGACGCTCGGCGCCTTCCAGCAGCCTGACCAGGTCTTCCGGCGGCTGGGCGAGCGCCCGCTCCCGATTCAGTTTCGCCAGTGCGCCGTTATTGTCCTTCAGCAGTTCGAGTCGCTTCTCGATAGCGTCGATACCGGTCTGCGCCAGTTGCGAAGCCCGCTTGCTATCGCCTGCACTCTCCACGCGAACCGTTATTATAACGCCCTGAACGGATTCCTTGTTGACTGCGACTTCGCTCGAACCGCATCCGGATAGGATGCTCCCGGCTGCAAGCGTCAAAACGATTTCCCGAATCATCGGCTTCTCCTCATCGCATAAGTTACCAATTGGTGTAGTTCATCACGGGCAGCACCGGTCGGAACGCCGTTCAGCGCCTGCGCCGCCCGCGCCGCTTCCACTTCCATGACCGCAATGGCAGATTCCTCTCCCCCATACTTACGGACAAAGTCAGCCACCTTACCGGCTTCGCCAAAGCGGAGTCCTCTCCGGATACGAGCCCGAATGCGTCCCGCCTCTCGCGGGGGTGAGTTGCCAAGGGCGGTCAGGAGGGGCAGGGTCAACTTGCGCTGCTTAAGATCACCGAAGAGCGGCTTGCCCAGTCCGGCGCTGCTGCCGAAGAGATCGAGCAGGTCGTCGCGTATCTGGAAGGCGACGCCGAGGTGTTCGCCATAAAGGCCAAGTTGCTTTACCGCATCGTCCGCAAGCCCGCACGAAAGCCCGCCCAATCTGCAACCGGCGCTGAAGAGGGCGCCCGTCTTGTCGCTTATCATCTTCAGGTATTCCTCAGTGCTGAGGTCGAGGCGGCGCGACCCCGAGGCTTGCACCAGTTCGCCGCGCGCCATCCGGCGAGCGGTGTGTGAAAGCACATCGAGCCACTTCAAGTCGCGGGCCTCAAGCGTCTCGGCAAGCACCGTCGCCAGCATATAGTCGCCGAACAGGACCGCTATCTTGTTGCGAAACTTCGCCGGCAGCGACGGCCAGCCGCGCCGCGTTGCCGACTCATCGACGACGTCGTCGTGCACCAGCGTCGCTTCGTGCAGCAACTCGACGATAACCGCCGCCTGAATCGCCGTTTCAGGGGGACGACTCCCATTCAACGATGCAGCGAGCAGCGTCAAGGTCGGACGCAGACCTTTCCCTTGTGTCTTCACCAGATAACCGGCGACCCGGTCGATGACGAAGAGCCCGCTGTGCAGCCTCTCTTTGTATCGCCTGCGGAAACGTTCCAGTTCCGGTTCGATGAGGGCGATGTTCAAGTCTTTATACGCCAGGATGTCATGTGTCAGGCGGGATCGGACTACGGATGCAGCCGCAAAGATGGGTTTAATATACGAATGAGCGGACGGAGCCCAAGATGAAGTCCATTAGGTGGGAATGACCATCCATCAAGAGGAGCGATTTTCCAATCCGTCGGAGGAGGTCAGGCCGCTTCCATACGTCGCCTGAGATGAGCCCAGTCTTCGTCGATCCAATTCTGAATCTGCAACCGCTGTTCCGGTGTGAGATGCTTGAATCGCCCCTGTATTCTAAGGTAGTCGCTCACCGGCCGGGCCGGAGGATCGAGCGAGAGCATAAACCGGCGGCCGTCGAAGACCTCGTAGAGGGGGAAAACACGTGCTTCGACGGCGTAGCGCGCTTCGAGGATGGAGTCCTTTTCGACCGCCTTATGCCCCGGCGGGCAGGGCGAAAAAATGTGGATCAGGCGGAAGCCGGTCATATCCCGTGCGCGCTCAAACTTGCGGACGAGGTCGTCGGGCCACGCCAGCGTCGCCGTTGCCGCATAAGGTATCCGATGCGCGGCCATAATCTCCATCAGGTTCTTTTTGCGCTCGCGCTTGAAATCGTCGCCCGGCGTCGTCGTCGTCCAGGCTCCCCACGGCGTTGCCGATGAGCGCTGAATACCCGTGTTCATATAGGCTTCGTTGTCATAGCAGACGTATATGATGTCGTCGTTTCGCTCAGCAGCCGCCGAGAGTTGCCCGAAGCCGATGTCGAAGGTTCCGCCGTCGCCAGCCCAGGCGACGACGTTCACTCCCTTCTTCCCAGTCGCATTGAGCCCGGCACGGACTGCTCCGGCGGTGATGGCCGCTGTCTCGAACGCCGTCTGATAGACCGGCACCCCCGATGCTGAGTAAGGAAACGGCCCGTCGATCACTGCCCAGCAGCAAGCCGGAATGACCAGAATCGTCTCGCGCCCCAGCGTCTTTAGTGCCAGTCGCATAGCGAGCGCCGCACCGCAACCGGGGCAGGCGACATGGCCGGGATGCATAATCTCGCACCCCGGTATGGCCGGATAGTTTTGTAGATGAGGCAGAGGACGCATGGGCAAGTCGGGTGAAATTGGCAGTTGAAACCCGCTGGGGCAACATTCATCAAAGCAAGAATAGTGCCGCAGTACCTTCCTTACTTGTCCCCCCGCTCACGGGGGGACTACAGGGGGAATATACAGTTAGTCTTGTGAAAAAGCGTGCAGTCGTATTGTATTGGCGGGTGGACCCTTCGTCCACTTGCACCACATCTCCCCGCTACACGCCAGACTGGGTGTCCGGGGGCACGATTCGATTTCATCTGGAATGCCCTTCTTCGGTCGAGACGCTCACTGCGTTCAGCATGACAAGTGCCCTGCTAATACTTAGTGCACCAGGCAATATCCCTCGATCACGGCCCCATTCGCCTTCTCCTCACCATAATCAACACCAACAGGAGCGCAGTGACTGCCACCATAGCCAGGCTGATCCGGTCGCGGACGTTGTCGCGCCGGACGGCACGTTCCCGTTCACGCCAATCGGGAACCGGATAGACAGCTCTCGCAGACGCCAAAACGCGCGGCCAAACGACGCTCCAGGTGCCGCTGCGCAGTTGCATTGCAGAGGTTTGCATGCGATTCTGATTGTAGTAACCGGGGAAGTCGGTGAACTCGACCGGGCCGACTGCTGTCCTAAGCGACGTCTCAGCGAGTGCTTTACGAATGAGCGACCGCTCTTCGCCGCCGGAATGGGTAAGGACATCACCGACGACTTCCATCGCAGCATAGCCCAGCGCTGCGAGCGGATCGGGATCGTCGCCTTTGCGACCCGGTCGCCAGTGACGGAGAAACTCCTGCGCCGCCGGACGTGGATCATCCGCGGTCCAGATAACCGGGGCGAAAATCCAACTCGATGTGCCTTCCGAGAGGGCGATCAAGCGGTAGCTTGCGAGTCCTGTCGTCCCCAGCAGGAAGGCGAACGGCATAAATCGCTCTGATCGCGCCTGCCGTAAGAATCGGGCTATGTCTGCGGTCTCGCCGAAAAGCCAGACTGCGGCCGGTTTCTGAGGCTTAAGCAGCGACAGCAACGGGGTGAAATCCTCCAGTCCCGGGGCAAACCGGATCCGGTCCACCCGGCCCCGCCATACCCGGTTAAGGTCGCGCTCAAGGTCGTCTATCGCCGGCGCTGCGGATGTAGACTCGCTGCCTACGATTGCCAGAGGTTTGCGGTTGCCAATAGTCGTCATGGCCCAGCCGACCAGACCTTCATTCTGCTCCGAAGCCGGTGGCGCAATGCGGAAGATCCACTCGCGATCCTCGGCCGACAGACTGTCGCCCGACGCTGCGTCGATCAGATAGGGCAGGCGGAAAGTCTCGGCAATCCGGGCTATTCGGTAGGCCGATGAGGAAGGAAATCCACCGACCAAGAGTATCACGTTGCGCTGATTCGCAAGGGAGATGGCGAGCGATTCGGCTACTGCCGGATCGGAGCGGGTGTCAAAGGTGAGTAACACCACCCGGACATCGGATGGGCGGGATGTTCGCCATCCAAGATGATAGGACCTGTGCAGCGTCCGGCCGGCCTCCTGATAGGCGCCGGTTAAGGGGACCAAACAGGCGATCTTCGCAAATTCATCCGGCTCTTCAGATATCGCACTACGAACCGTAAACAGCAAACAGAAGAAGATCGAGTCGATTAGCACTCGAGGGCCGAACCGGTTCATCTCCGCCCCGGCTGTTTCAACGTCAACTTCCCGGCATGAGTCCGATTCCGGCCGTCCGCCGCGTCAGACCAGCCAGTCGAGGTAGAGTTCGATGAAGTGCACGACCGCGTTGATGGCTCCAATGTTGCGCAATTTCAGCCAGATGCCGGGGATGTTCAAGAGCACGTTGAAACCGATGGCTATCATCACCAGTGCCCCGATCATGATCGTCGCCAGCCGCCGGAAGTGCTTTAGGCTGAAGATGCCGAGCCGCTCGAGGTAGAACCGGAACCGCACGTCGTCGAGCCATCGCGGATCGAGAAACAGCCCGGCTATCGACCAGGCAAAGGCGAGATACCAACCAACTATCACAATGACCGCCGGGAAGTATTCGAAGTAGAGGCTTATCCCGCCATAGGAGAGCGCGGTAATAAGTCCCAATACGATGGCACCCAGGGTCGCCTTGCGGATGTTGCGAATTCCGGCCCGTTCGCGGATGATGAAGTCCGTCCCATAAGGCAGCCGGATCGGGAGGTGAATCCGCACCGACATGTCGATTAGGATTCCACCGAGGGAAATCCCCAATATCGCCAACAGCAGACTATCCACGAGGTAGCCAAGCAGTTCCCCCCGGCCGGCGAATAGTTCTATGAACCCGACCGCCAGTACCAGAACTCCAAACCAAATTGACCAGAAGATCGCGCCCTTATCCTGCAGGCCCTCGATCGACGATTCCACAAACAGGAACCATTTCGTCGGCTCGGGAAGTTGCTCACCGCAGTGCGGACACTTCCAGTTGACCGGAATCTTGGTTACGTAGGTCTTGCACGAGTTGCACTTGAGTGCCATAAGGCCAATTAATGCTGCGGGTTGATGTCGAGTCCGCCCCCCGGACGGCGGTTAGAGCGTGAACGCAAATCCGAAACGTTGAACGCTGCCCAACGCTCCGAGCGAAAGTATCGCATAGTCGAGGCTGGTGGGGCCGAAGCCGATCCCAAAGCCAAAGGTGAAGCCGGAAAGTGTGTCGCGCCGATGGCCGACCCGCTGGTCGCGACCCTGACTGCCGTAACCGATCCGTAAATAGAGCGGTTTACCGCCTCCCGAAGGAGTAATCTCAAACTCGCCCCCGGCAGCAAATGCCAAATCGGGCTCGCCCGGCAGCATCCCGGCCCGCCACTCGCCTTCGCCCCTGGCTCGCATGAGCGTTGTCAGATGCAGCGTCAGCGGCAAATGCTGCAGTTTCTTCGATCCTCCCAGACGCAGTTCGGTCGGCAGGGGATCGGTTCCGGTTCCGTAGCCGTCCCACTGACGGCCGAGATTGACCATCGCCGCGCCCAGGACGACATCCTCCCATTGCAAGTCGTAAACAAGTCCTGCGTCGAAAGCGTAGCCCGCCGCGTCCGCTTCAGCCAGCCGCCCGGAGATCATACCTGCCGTCAAGCCGCCGTATAGTCGGGGATAGAGTTCACCGGCCCAACTCACGCCGTAATGATACTCCGCCGCTGCAAGCGTCCGCCCGGTCGGACCCAGGTCGCGCTGCGATTCCTCGATGCTCCCGTAGTCGAGGGACTTCAGGAAAAGCGCTGCCGTGCCATAGCGAAGCGGCTGTTGATAATGAAGACGACCACTCCAGATAGCAGCCGGATGAGTGCCGTAAGCGGCTGTCGCGAGTCGCTCGCCAGTCGCGAGATTCGCCGGATTGCAGTCTGTAAGCAGCACCTTGCCCGGCGCGGCAACCGGCGCACCGGCGAGCGCTGCGGCTCGCGCATTGACCGGAATTGCCAGAAGTGGAAAGCCGGTTCGCCCGGCAGCCATCGCTGCATTCATTCCGCTCGCCAGCACCAGCGCGATGAGCGCTCCGCTGCAGGCGGTTCTTTTTGGTTTAATGTGGATGAATCGGCTCATCAGATGGATCGACCGGGGTCTCATCGTCGTCTTCTTCCTCCAGCCATTTCCTGAACTGTATCCGTTTACGAATCCAGACCGCGATTACGGCAACCATCGCCAAGAGAACAATCCCGATCCAGATCAGGTTGTCGAGGTCGAGCAACGCCAACCCGCGATAGCGCTCCTGCGCCTTCTCGAGCCATTCGGCTTGCCAGTATTCGTATTCAACCCCGGTTACGGCGTGAAAAACCGCATCGAAGGGACGGTCGGGAGAAGTCTCCTGCAACAGGCGCCGGACGGATTCCCATCCGAATCGCTCAACGAACGATCCCGCAGCATAGCGCGCCTCAATGTAAGCCAGTTCAGCATCCGGCGCGGAATACTGTAACACGTCGTCGATTCGGGGCAGCCCCATCAGCCGGTTCGCCACTGCGGCGCGACCGAGCGCTCCCAGCGATCCCGCCCGGCTCTCACCCGCCAACACCTGGCAGAGACCTTCCTCTAACCACTTCGGTATCCCCCCCTGGCCGCCATTGGCAACATGGATCAGGATGTGCCCGATCTCGTGGGCTGCGGTAACGCTTATTGGAACGCCGCCCGGTATGGTGTGCGCCGGTCGGATGACGATCCGTCTGCGGTCCGGGTAGGCAATCCCCCCGGCCCACTCCGGCGCGCGCCCTCCGGTGATCCGGACGAACTCGCTGCGCGACGGCGGAAGATCGATCCGCACTTCGTCGGGCAGCGTCGCTCCGAGCGTTGTCTCCATTCCGACACGGAGCGATTGCAGCGCCTCGTCAAGTTGACCCAAAAATCGCTCGTCTTCACCGGCATAGTAATATACAAAAGGGGGACGGGGAACAATGCGATACGAGGTCTGCGCGCCAGCCCTGACGGACATTAGCAGCATCAGCCACAGCCCGACGGTGAGTCGGGGCAGCCATTGGGTATACCATCTAAACATGATGTTAACTGAACAGTTCACCTGAGTATCTGTTTGAGAAGATAAGTATATCTTCCGGCTTCGTCATTCCCGCGCAGCAGCCTGTCCGAGAATGCCCTGGGGTGCCGTCGGGTGTCCTCACCCGACGGGAAGTCATTGTTGGGTGCCGTCGGGTGTCCTCACCCGACGGGAAGTCATTGTTAATAAAGGTATGTTGGTGTCAGATTAGACAACTTACACCGCGACCAAGAGTGCTTGATAGTGTCAGGTGAGACACCTGACACCACACTTAAGAGCACATTTGTCGGTTTCGTCATCCCCGCGCAAGCGGGGATCCAGACCAGATAGGCTGGGATGGGTTCCCGCCTGCGCGGGAACGAAGTCAAATATAGCCAGCATTGTCAGATAGACTTCAGGTCTCAATCGGATCGACATCGATGCTGATTCTCACCGCGCTCCTGCCCGCCAGAGACTGAATTTCCCGGCAGATATTGTAGATTGTCTCCTTGTCGGTTCTGAAGGGTGTGTCGAACCGGCGCGGGAACTTGACAAGAAGTCGGCGTCGGTAATGACCTTCTGCTCGTTCCACCGGCGGCGACGCCGGACCGAGCACCCGTCCCAACTTAAGTCCTTCGACAAGGCGATCGCGAAGCGCATTTGCCGCAGCATCCGCTTTCTCTGCCTCCGGACACCTCACTCCGATCGCTATAAGCCGCCCGAATGGCGGGTAGCCGAGCGGCTCGCGCGCCACAATCTCCGACCGGTAGAGTTGCTCGTAGTCGTGAGCCTGCACCCATCGCAATAGTTTGGCTTCCGGAACCGCGGACTGAATGACGACGTCGCCGCCGCCGGCACGTCCGGTGCGACCGGCCGCTTGAGTGAGGATGCGAAAAGCGCGCTCGACGGCACGATAGTCGGGTTGCAGCCATTCGAGATCCGCCGCCAGTATCCCGGCCAGTTTCACACCCGGAAAATCGTGCCCTTTGGCGACCATTTGGGTGCCGAGCAAAACATCGATCTCACCGGCGGCCATCCGCGAGAGTATCTCCTGACCGGCTCCGGAAGGACGAGTGGTATCGAGATCCATTCGCGCTACGCGGGCCAGTGGATAGAGCAGATTCAACTCCCGCTCAACCTTTTGAGTGCCCAATCCACCATAACGCACCCGAATGCCGCCGCAAGCCGGACAGGTCGTAATCACCCGGCTCGAAAACCCGCAAAGATGGCAGACTAATTTTTCGCCGTCGCGATGATACCTAAGTGAGACGTCGCAGTCGGGGCATTTCACCACTTCCCTGCATTCCCGACACCGGATAAGAGTTGAAAAGCCGCGACGGTTCACGAGCAAGATCGCCTGGCGGCCCTCCCCCAGTGTCCGCTCGAGCCGCGACCTTAGCGGCGGGGAGAGGAGGTTTCCCGGCTCCAGTCCCCACCATTTAACGACTGTAACCGCTGGAAGTTCTACGCCCTGATGCCGCTCGCGCAGTTGCAAAAGTTCATAGCGCCTTCCCAAGGCATTGTGAAAACTGACGACATCGGGCGTCGCCGAGCCGAGCAGGACCGTGGCGCCGCAGAGTTGAGCCCGCTTCAGAGCTGCGTCGCGGGCGTTGTAGCGGGGTGACGGGTCGTCCTGCTTGTAGGAGTCGTCGTGCTCTTCATCGACCACAATCAAGCCAGGCCGGTCAAGCGGCGCAAAGAGCGCCGACCGCGCCCCTACGACGACGTCCCGGACACCGCTCCGAATCGCACGCCAGATATCCCGCCGGTCGGCCGCGGATAGGCTGCTGTGAACGACCGCCACCCGGTCGCCAAAGCGCCTCCGCAAGCGTCCGGCAAGTTGCGGCGTCAAAGCAATCTCCGGCACCAGTACCAGTGCCGAACGCCCGGCCGTCAGCGCCGCGGCGACCGCTTCGAGGTATATCAAACTCTTGCCGCTGCCGGTTACGCCATAGAGCAAAAAGGTCTGGAATCGACGCTCGGCAAGCGCCGACCGGACTTTGGCGACGATCGCCTGCTGCGTTTCAGAGAGTTCCGGCGTCTCCAGAGCCGTTTCGACCAAACCACTCTGCGACCTCACCGTAACATCGCGCAAGACTCTGCCAGATTCCACCCACCGCCGGTTCTTTAGGTTGCGCAAAGCAGCCGTAAGACCTGGCAACTCCGGCGAACGACGCCCTTGCACCAGACGCCCATCTCGCTCGCGAAGATGTTCCACGACCCGGCGCAACTTAAGGGCGTTCTTGGGCAGAGCGTCGAGCGCGTCCTCATAACTGATTACGCCGGTCCAGATCCAAACGAAGTCGAAGCCGGCATCGCGGGAGGGCATCCTATCGGGTGCCGGTTCAAGCCAGCCGCGCTTGCGGAACTGCTCGAAGAGCGAACCTCCCTTGGAAGAGCGTCTAATGATGGCTTCGCGGGAGAGGACTCCGCGCGCCAGCGCCCGCCAGAGGTCGGCTGTCGGGCCGGCTTCTTCAGCGATCCACAACTCGGCGCGACCGGCTTCCGATAAGTGATACTTCCCGGCGACCCGACTCTTTAGCCCGGATGGTATTGCCGCAGCAAGCACTTCCCCCCACTCGCAGAGATAGTATTCCGCCATCC
The DNA here is from genome assembly GCA_016867835.1 of Calditrichota bacterium. Classification (NCBI taxonomy): domain Bacteria; kingdom Pseudomonadati; phylum Calditrichota; species Calditrichota bacterium. The sequence continues at coordinate 13,212 of VGIQ01000003.1, forward strand.
AGCGGGTTAGGTCGAGCAGGTCCGCGGGCAGGAGCGGTGAACGATCGAGCAGGCTTCCGACGGGCTTATGACGTTCTTCTTTCGGCCCGAGATACCACCCGACGGCAACCCCGGTCCGCATCGCACGACCAAAGGGCACCCGCACCCTCTGGCCCGGCTCGACCACTCCCAGTTCATCGGGGACAAGGTAGGTGAACGGCCCGAATGGCGCTTCGAGAAAGCAGACGTCGGTTAGCGGGACAGCAGTGCCGGATACGCTCATCGCCGCTTGCGAAAGGTATAAAGAACAGCAACGACTCCGGTCAACCGGCGGAATCTTACATCATCGAGCTGTTGCGAGGCTATCTCGCGAACGATCGCTTCCGGTGATGGGAAGGCGAAAATGGTGCGGGAAAGATAGCGATAGGCTTCCCGGTCGCCGGAGAGGAGTCCCCCCCAGTGCGGCAGTATGATTTGAAGGTATAACCGCATCAGTCCTCCCCAGAGCCCTCCTTTCGGTGGTGAGAAATCGGTCAGAGCGCCTCGACCGCCGGCACCAAGGACGCGATCCATCTCGCCGATGGCCGCCTGCCGGTCGCTTAGGTTGCGCAGGGCAAAGGCCGAGACGACCGCATCGAACGAGCCGGGACGAAAGGGTAACTCTTCCGCCCGAGCCTGCACCCGGTGAAACGGCACTCGCGAGGTCATCAGCATCGCCCGCTCAGGATCGATCCCGATCTTGACGATACCGCGGCCTTCGACGAACTCGATCAACTCCCCGGCACCAGATCCGACATCGAGCAGTCGCTCCCCCGGTTTCAGCAGAAGTGAGCGCACGACGCTTTGCCGCCAGACGGCGTCGAGACCAAAACTAATGAAGCGGTTGACCCGGCGGTAGCGGCCGGCGATGCGCCTAAACGGCTGAGGGGAGGACGTCCCGGCGGGCATAGAGAGCGGCGGGATCGAATTGACCAGCCTTCCAACAGGCGGCACGGCTGCCGGCACTGACTTGGGGTAGAGAGAGAAGCTCAGGCTCCTCGGCGCGGCAGCGATCGTCGGCTAACGGGCAACGGGGATGAAACCGGCAGCCGGAAGGTAGATTCAGAGGATTCGGCACGACGCCTTCGATCTGGTAGAGCGTCTCGCGCCGAAGGCCGAGTCGCGGCACGGCTTGTTGCAGGCCTATCGTGTAAGGATGTCGAGGCCGCAGGAAGACGTCGGATACGCTCCCGGTCTCGACGATCCGCCCGGCATACATAACCGCGACGTTGTCGGCCAGTTCCGCGACGACGCCGAGGTTATGAGTGATCATTATGATCGCCATCCCAAGTTCACGCTGAAGCCGGCGCAAGAGGACCAGGATTTGGGCTTGGATCGTAACGTCGAGCGCGGTCGTCGGCTCATCGCAGATCAGAAGTCGCGGTCGGCAGGCAAGGGCCATGGCGATCATCACCCGCTGGCGCAGTCCGCCTGATAGTTGATGAGGGTATTCGTCGAGCCGCCGTTCCGGATCGGTCAAGCCGACCAGTTTGAAAGCCTCAAGGGCCGCCCGACGCGCCTCAGAGCGGTTCACGCCTTGATGCAGCATCACCGCTTCGGCTACCTGATCGCCACAGGTGAAAACCGGATTGAGCGACGTCATCGGCTCCTGAAAGACCATCGCAATGTCGTTTCCCCGCACCGAGCGCATTTCATCTTCGCTCAGTTGCAGCAAGTCCCGTCCACTGAAGAGAGCCACTCCGCCTGCTATCCGGCCCGGCGGCTGCTGAATCAGGCGCAGGATCGCCAGGCAGGAGACCGTCTTACCGCAGCCCGATTCGCCGACCAGGCCGAGGGTCTGCCCGGCTTTGACGTCGAACGAAACGCCATCGACCGCGCGCGCCACGCCGTCGTCGGAATGAAATTCGACCCGCAGGTCACGGACGGATAAAAGGACGTCGGAGTCGTTCACAATAAGTTCAGTCACTAACGCCCAGGAACTTCCTGCAGACTTCGACAATAGCCGCTGCATCGACCCCGTAAAGCCTCGCCAATTCGTCCGGTTCGCCCGAGGTTGTGAATATCCGGTCTAACGCCACCCGGCGCATCGGCGTCGGGTGACTCGCCGCGAGCACCCCGGCGGTTCGCTCGTAGAGACCACCCACGAATATATGATCCTCGACTGTGACGACGCGCCCGGTGCGAATGGCGGATGCAACCACCGTCGCGTCGTCGAACGGCTCGATCGAGGCAACGCCAATCACTTCGGCTACGCCATCGCCGAGCATATCGGCGGCTTCAAGCGCGGCATAGACCTTGTCGCCCGTCGCGACGATGCTGATTTCACGGCCTTCGCGTAAGATGACTGCCTTGCCGATCTCGAACCGAACGTCCGGCGCGGTGAAAATCGGCACTTTCGGGCGGTTAAGGCGGAGATAATAGCAACCCTTGCGGTTCAGAATGACCTCGAGCGCTTGCTTAACCTGATGCCCATCCCAAGGCGCCAGGACCGTGAACCCCGGTATGAGCCGCATGCGAGCCAGATCGGTCAGATCGTGCGCCGAGCCGCCGTCCGGGCCTACGGCTATGCCGGTATGACTCGCGGCTACGATGAGATGCAGATCTTCGCCCTGCCTCGCCGCGGTCGTCAGGTGCGCAAAGGCATGCTGGAGAAAGATCGACATGTCGCAGGCTACCACCCTCCGGCCGGCCATTGACAGACCGGTTGCCAGCCCGATCATCCCCGGTTCATTGATCCCGGCGGTATAGAACCGCTCCGGCCACTTCTTGCGAAACGGCTCGCTCATCGTCGAATTGCTGGTCCCGGCATCGAGAACGCGCAGATCGTCAAATTGCTCTCCCGCGGCAAGCAGCGCCTCACCGAAGGCCTCGCGGAGCGAGACGTTGCCAAAGGTCTGCATCAACGGCCCTCCCCTGCGGCATCGACGCCTGCAAGATAGGCGTTCCTCTCAGCCTCGTTTGCTGGAGGCTTGCCGTGGCTGCCGAGTTTCCCGGCTTTGGCGGGGTCGCCGCCCTGCCCTTTGACCGTCCTGCAAACGATGAACTTCGGCCGCTGACGATCGCGAACGGCTTCCTGTAAGGCCTCGCCGAGCGCAGCCCAATCGTGGCCATCGATCTCCATCACGTTCCAGTTGTAAAGCCGGGCCGCATCTGCCAGCGGTCCGATGTCGGTCGCGGCATCCTGCGCCAAGCCGTTGTTGTTGAGCAAGAGCGTGAAATTCCCGGCCGGTTTCAAGTGATGCGGCGCTGCCAGAAGACCGAGCGCCGAAGGCTCTTCGAACTCGCCATCCCCGGCGATGCAATAGACATCTTGCGGCCATTCAAGGGCAAAGCCATAGGCTTGCCAGACGCCGATTGAAAGCGAGCCGTTGGAGTTCTCCAAACCATACTTCAAGTTGCGCTGGGTATGACCTTGAAAGGGCGAGTGCGGCTTGCGGATGCCGGCAAAGACCTCTTCAACCGGATAGTAGTCGAGCCGGGCATTGATAAGGTATTGTATCGGGCAGGCGTGACCTTCCGACAGGAAGATCGCGTCGCGTCCGGACCAATCGCCCCGCGAAGGATCGCAGCGGTAGGAACTGCTGTAAACCAACGCCAGATAGACCTCGACCAGCGAGAGCGAAGTGTCGAGATGGCCCGACCTGGCGCGGTAGATCAGTTCGATCAGGTCGCGCCGCAACTGTCGGGCGTGAGCGTCAAGTTCAGATATGGGTATGCGAAACATAGGTTTGGATAAATGCCTGTCCGGACAACTACAATCGCGTCAATGTCCGGACCAGTAAGACCATTGCCAGGATCGGCGCAGCGGCAAAGAAACTGTCGAACCGGTCGAAGGCGCCGCCATGCCCGGGTATAAGGCGTCCCGAGTCCTTGACGCCCGCCTCCCGCTTAAGTTGCGATTCAACCAGATCGCCATACTGACCAAATAGACCGGCTGCCAGTGCAAGGGCGACGGCGTTGAGAATATCGATCCAACCAACAAGTGCTCCAACAGCCGCGGCAATAACGGCTCCTCCCAGACCGAACAGGAAGCCCTCTACGGTTTTGCCGGGACTGATGGTCGGTGCCAGGGGATGCCGGCCGAGCCAGCGTCCGCCGGCATAGGCAAAGGTGTCGGTGAGCCAGAGCGCAGCCCAGAGCAGGATCGCAAGTGCGCGGCCCTCGTCGGTAAAACCTCCTCCGTAGTTGCGAACGGCGAGAAATGCACCTCCCAGCAGCGGCGGGTAACAGATTCCTCCCAACGTTGCCAGAACGTCTGCCTGCGACCGGCCGGAGGCCATTCCAGAGAAGACCAGCATCAAAAACGAAGTCGCGATCACCCAGCCGAGCGCTTCCATCCCGCGCATCTGCCACAGAACGACAATCAATACCCCGATCAGCAGCCCCGGCTCAGCAAAAGGCCTGCGACCGCACTGCACCTGCAGATCGTAGTACTCCTTCTGTGCGAGTAGCGCGACCGCGGCAACCAGCGCCGTAAGGTAGTATCCACCCTGCCAGGTGCACCAGAGCAGCAGCGGTATTCCGACTGCTGAGACGAGAATCCGCTGCGTCAGGTTGCCTGCTTTCATGGATTATCGGGAAGTGAGAGAATCGTTACCCGCACTTCGCCGACCCCCGGCCCCGTCAGCCCGATCTGACGAGCCGCTCCGAGCGAAAGGTCGAGCGAGCGGCCCGCGATATGCGGTCCCCGGTCGTTCACCACGACGGTCGTCGTCTTGCCGGTCGGCGGGTATTCGACCCGGAGTTGAGTCCCGAAGGGAAGGCTGTTGTGCGCTGCGGTCGAGCCGTGCATATCGTAGGTCTCGCCGCTCGCCGTCTTCCGTCCATCGAAGTCTTCGGCATAGAAGGAGGCAGTGCAGATCCAGGTTTGTCCGACCCGGTAATTCCCCGATGGATCATAACGGCCGCTGGTGAAACGCGGACTGGCAGTGCAAGCCGAAATGAGAACCGTCAACGTCAAGTTACATACGAGGAGTCGCAGCGACATAGTGTAGGTTCCTATGCACCTTGCGACCGGTGGAGAAAGCATCATCCGGTGACCGGATCAAGTCCTGAGCGAGCCGATCAAGTCGGCGAGCCGCGCCACGCCGTGCCGGTCGCACCACGCTTCCATCTCGCGCAGAATGCGCGCCGGGGCATAGGGATCGGCGAACAGGATCGATCCGAGTTGGAGGCCGCTTGCGCCCGCCATAAGGAACTCGATCCCATCGAGGCCATCCGAGATGCCGCCCGAAGCCCAAATCGGCAGATCGACCGCTTGCGATGCCTGCCAGACCTTCGCCAGTGCCACCGGCTTAAGCGGTGGACCCGAATAGCCGCCGGTGACGGTGCCGAGCATCGGTCGTCGCTTCTCGGCGTCGATCATCATGGCGACCAGAGTGTTCGTCATCGTAAGGGCGTCGGCGCCGGCTTTGGCAGCGGCTTCCGCCAGGGGCGGCACGGAGGGATGATGCGGCGTCAGTTTTACCGCCAGAAAGCGCTTCGTCAGCCCCCGGCAGGCGCGAACGATCTCGGCAACCGCGACCTGATCTCCCCCGATGCTGAGTCCACCCTTCTTCACATTGGGACAGGAGACGTTGAGTTCGTAGCCATCGATCTCGGGAATGGTCTCCAACTTCTCCAGGACGGCGGTGAACTCCTCGACCGTATCGCCTACGATGCTGAGGAAAATCCGCGTTGTACCGACGGGGAGAGATTTCACTTTTGTCTTCAGGAATGCCTCGACGCCCGGATTGGCCAGGCCGATCGAGTTGATCACCCCGCCGCCCGGCGTCTCACAAATGCGCGGGGGTGGATTGCCTTCGCGCGGACGGATCGAGAGCGACTTGGTAACGATTCCTCCGAGCGGCGCATAGTCCATCACACTAAGGAACTCGTCGCCGTAGCCGAAGGTCCCCGATCCGGTCAGAAGCGGCGACCGAAAGGTCAGCCCCCGCATCGTAACCGACGCATCGAACGGCATCAGGGCAGCACCTCCGGTTCGAGTATCACCGACCGCGCATCGAAGACCGGCCCATCGTGGCATACCAGATAATAGCCTTCGCCATCCGCCCGCGGCACGGCGCAGGATTGGCAAGCCCCCAGTCCGCAGCCCATCGGCACTTCAAGCGACGCAAAAGCCGGGATGCCCGCTCCCAGCGAAATGCGCTTGACGGCTGACAGCATCGCTCCCGGCCCACAGGTGTAGATGTCAAGTGAAGCCGTATCCGTCCCGCCAAGCACCTGCTCGAGCAGAGCGGCGACATTGCCCTTGAAGCCGAGGCTGCCGTCGTCCGAGGCGACGTCGATGCGACGGTCCTCGATCTCCTCCAGTGTCAACGGCGAGGTGCTTTGCGAACGCATTCCCAGCAGGAACCTTCGCGGAGCATTGGCGGGCAATTGATCGTCGAGCAACTGCAACGGCACGACCCCGATCCCACCGCCGACGAGGAGGCTGGTCCGCGCAGGATTAGGCTGCGCAAAGCCGGTTCCGAGCGGGCCTATCAGGTCGAGGGCGTCGCCGGGACGCTTGGCGGCAAGGAGGCGTGTTCCTTCGCCGCGAATGTTGAAGATGAGACGCAGGGACTTGCCTGCAACCGGCCCGACCGAAAGCGGACGACGAAGGAAGGGATGGTGGTTGTCCGTCACCCGGACATGGACGAACTGGCCGGCACGGGTGACCGGCGCGATCTGAGGCGCTTCGACCGTGAGGTCCCAGAGGTTCGCCGAGACCTCGAAGGCGTGCCGGACGATGCCTATCTCCGCGATCGGTCGGTTCAATTCTCTCCCAACGGTGGAAACTCGAGGACCTGCTTCATCCGAACCGCAACCGGACGTCCCTGGTGCCGGCCGGGACGATATTGCAAAAGACTCATCACCTCCGGCGCCACCCGGTCAAAGCCGCGTCCTTCCGGTTCCGCCATCAGTACGACAACATCCCGCGGATCTCCGGTCCTGCTCACCACAAGTTCCACCTCGACGCGGCCCCGGACATTCTCGGCCAACGCCTCCATCGGGTAGTAGTTGCTCAAGTGGCTGCGGAGGATCTCCGGAAGCGTCGTCAACACCGGCGGCTCATCGACCATCGCAGCGTCGTAAATACGTTCCTCTTCGATAGACGGATCCGGCATTGACATCTCAAAGCGATCGTAGAACTCATCCTCCGGTGCCGGTGAAGCGGGCATTTCCTGCTTGGGCGCAGGTGTGCGCGGTGCCGCCGTCGGACGCTGCCCCGGATACTTGCGCTGGGCGATACGCGCCTCAGCCGAGCCGGGGAAGCGCGTCACAACCTCGCCATAGAGTTGCGCTGCAAGCGTATCCTCGCCGAGCACCCGCTTGGTGATGTATGCCGCGCCCAATAGCGCTCGAGCCCCCCGCGAATCGCCCGAATCGGCGCTCGCCGAAGCGAGTAGGTAGAGATGACGCGCAGCGGTTGGATCGCCTGCCGTCCAGAGCGATTCCGCCTCCACCATTATCCGCTCCATATCCGATACGACAGGTTCGACGGCACGACCCAATGCCTTGCGCGCCCGCGCTTCCCAGCCCGGATCGGGAGGCTCGGCCAGGATAAGACTATAAAGCGAATCGTGCGCCGTCGTATCCCCCGACGAGCGCGCTACAAATGCCAACGTTGCCAAAGCCCGCGCTCGCATGGTGGTATCGAGCGGTTGATCCAAAGTGAGCCTAAGGTAGTAACCGGCGCTGTCGGCTGCGTTGCGCTCGAAGAGGTGAAACTCTGCCAGTTGCAGCCAGGTCTTAAGGCGGGAGGCGCGCCTTAGGGAGTCGATCCGCGCCACCGCAGTTGAATCAAACTCCGCTGTAATCTTAGATACCGTAGTATCCCCTCCCAGTGTATCGCCCCGGGCTTTGGCTTCCTCAACCATCCGGGCGAGTGGGTCGCGGGTGCGGGACCTTGATGCACGGGACGTCCGGTCCGGAGTCTTATCCTTGAAGGGTGCGAGCGAATCGACAAAGGCGGTATCTGCAGAGGTCATCGCTCTAAGACCCCTCTGGACGCTGTCGATCAAGGTCATCTGCCGCTCAATAAAGCGGAGATGATACCAATATTTGCTGAGGGCTTCGACTTCAGCCAGAAGTGAGTCGGCCAGCGGCCCCGACCGGGCGGTTCGCTCGGCCTGCTTGACCGCCTTAAACGCGGCAACTGCACCGCCGTAGTCGCGCCGCACCTGCCAAAGCAGCCGCCCTAATTCATACTGCGCATCGGCCGCGACCTCGCCCCGCTTGTCGCCTTCGACCGATCTGGCAAGACGGGCTATGGCATCATCCTGCCGGCCGGTAATCGCTTCTGCGCGCGCCATTTCAAGTTCGATGCGGGGAAAGTCCTCGAAGTAGGCGCCATCGTCCAGGAGGTCGTCGAAGACCTGCATCGCCTCGTCTATTTGACCTGCTTCCCGCAGCGCAACGCCGCGCTGAAGCGAGGCTTCGAACCTCAGCCGGCGCGGAATCTTGCGAGCCAGGACACGGTCATAGAAGCGGACGGCATCCTCGTGACGCCGGGCAAGTCCAAGGCACTCGCCCGACCTCACCCATGCCTGGCCGCGCAGCCATTCATCGTCGCCGGCCCGTTCGGCCGCCAGTTCATACTCCTCGAGGGCTTGATCCCACCTCTTGTCGTCGTAATAATAGTCGCCTACAGCCAGATGAGCCTGCGCTGCGATCAGGTCGGATGATTCGGATGCAGTCAGTTCGGAGAGCAACTGCCGCGCCGAGTCGGGCTGCGCCAGTTTAAAGAGCGACATTCCCTTCCATAGGCGCCCTTCGGGGATGAGTTCCGACAAAGGGTACTTCGCCTCGAGTTCGTCGATCTTCCCGGCTGCGCTGCGATACTTGGAAGTGCGGTAGTAAGCCTTGGCGATCAAGAGGAGGGCGTCGTCCTCCCACTTGCTTCCGGGATAGTAGGCGAGCATCTTGCCGGCCGACTCGATGGCTTTGTCATAGTTGCTGCTGCCCGATACCCGCCGCGCCGGTTGACGCGAGCCGGCTTCGCGTTGTTGATTCTCGGCTTCGCGATAGTGTTTGCGAGCGTTGTAGAAGTAGTTGTAATATGCGCAGCCGACGGAAAACTGGAGCGCAATCGGAACCAGCAGCACAAGCATCGTCCGGTGGAGGATGGAATTATCGCGCAAGGGGCGGTTCGGACGGGAGCGATCTCTTGACTTGGAGGGCGACAAGGACTAACTTATAAGTTTGTTAACAGGCAGGGGCGGCCGAATCGGCGCCTCCCAAGTTTCACCCGCCGCACGGGGACTCCGTTTCCCCCGGCCATCGTCTGACAGAGACCCGACCCTATGGCTCATCACAAGTCCGCCATCAAGCGCATTCGAACCAATCTGAAAGCCAACCTGCGCAACCGCCATTACCGCTCGATGCTCCGGACGGCGATTCGCCGCGTCCGGGAGGCTGGTGCCGGCGAGGCTTCGCGGGGAAGCCTCGCCGAAGCCTATAGCCTGATTGATAAATTGGTCATAAAGGGGATTCTTCACCGCAACACCGCCGCTCGCCGCAAAGCCCACCTGGCACGGACTTCGTCCGGCAGCAAGCCTGCTTCCTGACCAGCCTTCCCGTTTCCGGACCCGGAATGACTCCGGCAGCCGTTGGTGGTTGCCGGACCGATCAAATCGTAGTCTGATAGTTTGGCGCTTCGCGGGTGATGATCACATCGTGGGGGTGGCTTTCGCGGACCCCTGCCGCAGTGATCCGAATAAACCGCGTATCCCGTTGAAATGACGGGATGTCAGGCGTTCCGCAATAACCCATTGCAGCCTTTAGTCCGCCGGTCATCTGTTGGACAGCATCGGCCAACCGGCCCTTGAACGGAACCCGGCCTTCGATGCCTTCCGGCACCAATTTGTCAGGATCGGCGCCTTCCTGGAAATAACGGTCGGCAGAGCCTTGCTTCATCGCCGCCAACGACCCCATCCCGTGATAGACTTTGTAGGTCCGTCCTTCCCAGAGCACCATTTCGCCGGGGCTTTCTTCCATCCCGGCAAAGAGCGACCCTATCATGACCGATGAGGCTCCCGCGGCGATCGCTTTGGCAATGTCGCCGGAGTAACGGATGCCGCCGTCGGCAATAATCGGGATACCCTCCGGTAAGGCGGCTTCGGCGCAATCGAGGATCGCGCTGATCTGCGGCACGCCGATCCCGGCAATGACTCGGGTGGTGCAGATCGCTCCGGCGCCGATCCCGACCTTGACCGCATCGGCTCCAACCTGAACGAGGTCGCGCACCGCCGCACCGGTAGCGACGTTGCCGGCGATCAGGTCGAGGTTGGGCAGGAGGCTCTTGATCCGCCCGGTCATCTTCAGAACGCCCTCCGAATGACCGTGAGCAGTGTCGATGCAGATCACATCGACCCCGGCGTCGGCAAGGGCTTTGGCCCGGTCAAGGGTGTTCTCCGCGACACCGACAGCAGCCCCGACCCGAAGCCGGCCCAGCGCATCCATACAGGCGTGAGGGAACATCGCCTTCTTCTGAATGTCCTTGGCGGTAATCAGGCCGACCAGCCGTCCCCGCCCATCGACCACCGGCAACTTTTCGATCCGCTTCTCCTGCAAAATCTGCTGCGCCTGCTCGAGCGTCGTTCCGACCGGTGCCGTTACCAGCGGCCCTTTGGTCATATACTCCGCAATGGGCCGGTTATAGTCCGCGGCGAAGCGTATGTCGCGATGGGTCAGGATGCCGGTAAGGCGGTCGTCATCGACGATCGGGATGCCCGATATGAGGTAGCGGTGCATCACTTCGAGCGCCCGGCCAAGCGGAAGATGCGACGGGAGCGTGACCGGGGAGGTGATGGTGAAACTCTCAGACCGCTTCACCGTATCGACCTGGGCAGCCTGCTCTTCAATCGAGAGATTCTTGTGAATGATGCCGATCCCGCCCTGGCGCGCCAGCGAAATCGCCAGTTTAGACTCGGTAACGGTGTCCATCGCTGCCGAGAGGAGCGGGATGTTGAGGCGGATGTTGCGGGTGAGACGGGTTTCAAGGTTGGCCTGTCGCGGCAATATGCCGGACCGGCGGGGAACGATCAGGACGTCATCGAAGGTGAGGGCAAGGCCGCCGGACTGAAGCGACTTGCCGCCCTCGCCGGAAGCGGAAGGAATCTTCTCCATAAGGACTCTAAAGATAGCGGATCGTAGCCGATGCAGCGAAGCGCATCAGTAAGGCTTAATCTTTCATATTAGGGCATATCGTCCTGTAACGCAATGGTCGCCGCCCGCCGAAGTTCTTCGGCCGCACTTTTCGGGTCTCTTTCGCCATAAATAGCCTTGCCGGCTACCAGGAGCCGCGCTCCCTGCTTCGCGGCAAGAGGTGCAGTCCGGCCATCTATACCGCCATCGACTGCCAGCAGGCACTCTCCTACGAGGCGCGCCTTCGTTTCGGCTATTCGCGGAAGCATCTCCGCGATGAAAGCCTGTCCCCCAAAACCTGGCTCTACGGTCATAACCAGAACCTGATCGACACGGTCCAGCCAAGGCTCAATCGCGCCGAACGGCGTCCCCGGCTTGATCGAGAGTCCGGCGCCGACACCTGCTGCGCGGATGACGCCGATCGCTTCCGACGGATCCGGCTCGGCTTCGATGTGGAATGTCAGGTAATCTCCCCTCCCGAGTCCGGCACCGAGAAATCGTTCTATCCAGGCGCCGGGACGTTCGATCATCAAATGGACATCGAGCGGCACCGCAGAGACGCGCTTGATCGCCTTGATGACGGGCGGGCCGAAGGTCAGGTTAGGGACAAAATGACCGTCCATTACGTCGCAATGAATGTAATCGACGGCGTCTTCGATGCTCCCTATGGAGCCCGCCAAGTCGGCCATATCGGCCGAGAGCAAACTGGCTCCGATCCGGATGTCGCTCTTCACCGGCGCTCCCGGGGATGGACTGCCGTGTCGTTAATCGATTCTCCGTAGCGAGTCGTATCCGTAACCGGAACTCCGCCGACCGGAGGGGTAGCGATTCTAATTGCAACCAAGCCATCCTCAGGCAGCGGCGAGCCTGCCCGAGGCGTCTGTTCGATCACCGTTCCGGGCGGCCTCGACCGGTCGGGATACCGTGCGATGGTGCCGGCGGTCAGATTGTAGCGCGCCAGAAGAAAGCGCACTTCGGGTAGCGAGCGACCCGACAGGTCGGGAACGATCGGGTGTTCGGGAAAGGCTCCCAAACCGACGGTCAGTAGAACCTCGCTACCGCGTTCGGCGTCGCTTCCAGCGAGCGGTTTCTGGTCGATAATGACTCCCTCCGGATCGGACGACGAATGGCGATAACGGAGATGCTCCAGATCGACCTTCAGACCGCTCGAGTCGGCAATCAATAACGCTTCCCGGGGCGATCTTCCCTTTAATTCCGGAACTGTTGCCATTCCTCGCGACGCAGCCAGGACCAACTCAATCGTCCGCCCCGGCTTGACCACGGATCCGGCAGGCGGGAATTGATCGACAACGGAACCGGGCGGGATGCGGTCGTCAAACCGGTCCCGGGTGCGCGCGATGACCAACCCGGCCTTCCGGCAGAGCACTTCGGCTTCATTATAGGTCAGCCGGCGCAGATTCGGGACCGCAACCTCGGCACCGGCGCGGGTCACCAGCGGCATCACGATCTTGTCGAAAAAGGCCAGCAGCCAGATACTGCCCACTCCCACCACTACCAGCCCGGCAATGAGATCGAGCCGGTTCTGCCACCGGCGGCGCTTCACCTACCTCCCCGAACGGCCGCTTTCTGCCGGATTAGTTGCACCGCAAAGACCCCGTCGCCGCCTATCTCTTCGCCCCAGAGATCGATCCGGCCCGCCTCATCGAGCAAATCGTCGGGGATCAATCCCGCGCCCGACCGGAATGCGAAATCGCTCCTATCGGCGAGGAACTGCCCGATCAGTTCGCGGTTCTCTTCCGGTTCGACCGAGCAGGTGCTATAGACGATCCTCCCGCCGGGGCGGACGCGGTCGGCAGCGTATTTCAGGAGGTTCAATTGAAGCGATGCCATCCGGCGAATGTCGTCCGGCCGACGGCGCCAGCGCAAATCGGGCCGGCGCGCCAGAACGCCCGTCCCGGTGCAGGGCGCATCGACCAATACGGCATCGAACTGCCGTTTGCTGGCCAGCAGATCGTCGTAGGGAACAAGTTCAATGTTGGCATAGCCGCTGCGACGAATCGCCGCTTCGAGCATGGTCAGCCGGTCCGCTGAAGAGTCGGTCGCGGCGATGCGCGCATCCGGGGCTAACTCGGCCATATGGGTGCACTTGCCGCCCGGCGCGGAGCAGAGGTCGAGGATCTCTTCGCCGGCATCTGGATTCAGCAACTTCGCCACCAGTCCCTGCGAGACATCCTGCGGCTGTGCGCGACCGCTCCGCACTGCCTCGATCTCGCCCGGGGTGATACCGTGAGGCAATGTTATGAAAAAGGGATCGACACTGTGCGGCCGGGCGCCCGACTCCTGAGCCAGGCTGCCGGCCAGAAAGTCCTCTGGAGACGTGCGCAGCCGGTTGATGCGCAGATGCACCTCAGGGCGGCGGTTGTTCCAGGTTAAATGACGGCGGAGATTGTCCGGTGCGAGGCGCTTCAGATAGCGGGTTACAAGCCATTCAGGGTGGGAGAATTCGACGCTGAGCAAGGCTGGAGACGGCGACCGGTCGGTGTCCGGCAATCGGATTTTCCACTCCCCCGCTTCACGGCCGACTCGTCGCAGTAGTGCATTGACCCATCCCGTAGCCCCTCCGCCGCCGGCACGGCGCACAGCTTCAACGGACCCATCGACGATGGCGTGCTCCGGCACCCGATCGAGGAACAGGAATTGATAAAGCCCGGTCGAAACGGCGGCGATTGCCATCGGGTCGTGCGACTCGTTCGTCCGGTCGAGTTGCGCTATGATCCACTCGAGACGCCCCTTCTGGCGGACGGTGCCGTAGAGGATTTCAAGATATAGCCCCCGGTCACGCCGGTCCCAGGGTGAAGCGTCCAGTTCCCGCCCGGCAAGGGTCTCGATCCGGCCGGGATTCTTCAGCCACCGGGCATAAGCACGAATGGCAGCCTCGCGAGGCGGCATCATCCGTGAAGGACGAGTCTCGCGAGCACCGTTAGGACGGGGCGAACGCGCCCGGCTTAATGTCGGACTTGCCTTGCGGACAAGGGGCTGTCCGGCAACGACAGAATGCCTCTTCTCAGTCGCGGGAATTCCGCAGCAGGATCATGCGGAGGAGGTGCATCAGGGTCACGGTCGCTGCCGCGACATAGGTCCAGGCGGCAGCCGTCAGCACCTTGCGCGTCTGGCTGATCTCATAGTCCGCCATCAAGCCGGTTCCGCGCAACTGAGCCAGCGCCCGCCGCGACGCGTCAAACTCGACCGGCAGGGTGATCAATTGAAACGTCAGCGCCCCCAGGAAGAGGATAATGCCAACGTCCATCAGCACCTTGAAACTGGAGAAGATCAGTCCGACGAAAAAGATCGGCATTGCCAGCGTCGAGCCAATGTTGGCCGGCCAAAGGAACAGGTGTCGCAGTTGCAAAGCGAGATAGCCCTTTTGGTGCTGAATCGCGTGTCCCACTTCATGCGCCGCGATGCCCAGCGCTGCGAGTGAGGAACTGCCATAGATGCCCTCCGAAAGGCGCACCTTGCGGCTACGCGGGTCGTAGTGATCGCTCAGTTCGCCTTCGACGGCTTCGACTTCGACATCATTAATGCCGTTAAGGTTGAGTATCTTTCGGGCGACTTGTGCACCGGTAAGGCCGGCCGCCGAGCGCACCTCGCTATACTTCTGATAGGCGCTCTTGACCTTCGCCTGAGCCCAGAAGGCGAGGATCATCGCCGGAATGAGCAGGACGAAGGTCGGGTCGAAAAACGGGAACATCATATGCGAATTTGGATTTTACCTTTATGCTGATGAAGGTCAACGCTTCGATTGTTGCCTAAAGTAGGCTGCGAAGGAGACCGCTTCTTATACTACTACCCGCCTAACCGGGTTCCGGGACTCAGCCGCCTCCCCCGCAGAAACTCGGAAGTTGTCATCCACCTCCGGCCTTCGAGTTGCAGTTCGAGGATCTGCAAGTGGCTGTCGCCGGTCTTGACGATCATCGCTTCGGACGAGATTACGGTGATCGTTCCGGTCTCCTGATCACGCACTGCATCCAAGGTATCGGCCGGCATCAGACGAGTCCGCAGGATCTTCAGCACCTTTCCTTCGAGAGTGGTGAAGGCAGCCGGCTCGGTGGCCAGCCCGCGCACCCGGTTATGAATCTCGAGCGAAGGTGCACTCCAGTCGATACGGCAAAGGTCCCGGGTCAGTTTGGGAGCCGTGCCGAACGCACCGGATTGCCGGTGAGGTTTCATCAATCCCGTCTCCATGCCGTCCAGGGTCTCGACCATCAGACTCGCTCCCAGTTTCGCGAGGCGTTCGCTCAGCGAGTCGGCGTTATCATCGGGATAAACAGGCTCTTCACGCTGCAGGAGAACCCCCCCGGTATCTACTCCCTTGTCGATCAGAAAGGTTGTCAAGCCGGTCTTTTCCAAGCCGCGCATCAATGCCCAGTTGATCGGCGCTGCGCCGCGCAGATCGGGCAGGAGTGAAGCGTGCAGATTGACGCAGCCGAGTCGGGGCACTCCGAACACGGCCGGAGGCAGAATGCGAAAGGCCACGATGACCCCAATATCGGGCTGCCAGCCAGCGAGCGCCGAAACGAATCCGGGATCGTTAAGGTCGTCGGGCTGCAGGACGGGCAGTCCGGTTGTAAGTGCCGTCGTCTTAACCGGCGGATCTGTGACCTTAAGCGACCGGCCGGTCGGCTTCGAGGGCGCCGTTACGACGCCGACGACAGAGTGACGGCTTGACAGCACCGCTTCCAGCGTCGGCAACGCGAATCGGGGCGTCCCCATGAAGACGACCCGCAAGGACTATTCTCCCGCCGAAATCCGCCGCGCTACCGCCCCGCGGTCGATCTCAACCTTGACGTTATCGTCGATGCGGACGATAAGCGTCCCCTCCTTTTCATTCACCCGCTGCACAGTCCCGTGCAAGCCGCCCGAGGTGACGATTTGGTCGCCTTTGGTAACTGCTTCGAGCATCTTCTGGTGCTCCTTCTGACGCTTGGCTTGAGGCCGCAAGATCAGGAACCAAAAGATGACGAAAATCAGCAGAAAGGGCAGCAGGCCGAGCAGGCCCGAACCGCCGGAACCCGGCTGACCGCCCGGCGGCGGCGCCATTGCAAGGAGAGGAAGGAACACAGGTAACCTGTTGTTGATTAGTAGAGTTGAAAAACCTGAAAGGCGCCGGTGCAGGCGACGTAAAGATAACGCCCGCCGACTGTCATTCCCCGCACCGGAGGCATGTTGCGAAACTCGGTTACCACCGGCAGGGTCGCAAGTTGTCCAGCCTGCAGGACTGCCAGACCGTCACCGAATCCGGCATAAAGATACGGCATCTCGAGGTGCAGGCTCTGCAGCCCGCGATGGCGGGGATGATCGAACTCCAGACTTGGGCTTGCCGGATCACGGCAGTCAAAGACCTTGATGCCCCGACTCTCGGTGGCTAAGATGACCCGGTTGTCGAGAGCCTCAACACCGACCGGCACCCCATCGACCGGAATCTCGGCCACAATGCGCGGTAATTCGGGACTGAAGATATCGATCACCGACAGCCCCCATTCGCCGATGACGAAGGCGGTCCGACCGCTGATGGAGATTGCCTCACCGTAATTGGTGAGGCGCAAGTTAAAGGCTCGCCGCGGCTCGCGGACGTTGGCGACGTCGATCGACCAGAGGCCGGTGAAATGGCAGGTCGCGAAGAGATAACTCCCCGCCAGCGCAACGTCGCGCACCTTCCCGGGAATGATCGATCTTGCGACCTCGTTAGGGGATCCGGGGCGGCCCAGTCCGTAAATGACGACGCCTTCATCGTCATCGGCAAGATAAATAGCCCTCTCGTCTAAGGTCATGCCGTTCGCCCAGATGCCGGCCGGACTCGTGTAGGTAAGCCGCGGGCGAACCGGGTCGGCGACCTCGATGACGTGAAATGCGCCTTTGGCGTCGCTCAGATAGCAATAGCCGTGGCGATAGACGACATCCTCAAACTCGGCGTCCGGCACCGGCAAATGCGCGATGCGCCAGGGCTGGAGGCTATGGCCCCTGACGACAAACCGGGCATCAGCACGGAAGCTCTCCGCCCGATTGCCGACTTCGTCTCGAAACGTGCCGATGACATAGGCGGCGGTGTCGTTCACGCCGGACGGTATCGTCATACTGCGCTGAAAGACGCCCGACCCCACCGAATAGAGCCGGAAGAATCTTAGGAACTCACCAAACTCGATCTCTGCGACTCCCGGTTCTCCAGTTGTCATCACAAACTGCACTTCATCTCCGGGCCGAAGCGTGTCGGAATAGGCGTAGGCGTCGAGCGAGTCGATGCGGGCGGTGAAGTCGAGGCGGATCGAGTCCGAGAGCACCTCGGTAGTGCCTCCTCCGGTCGCTGCAAACCGCCCGAATATAATCTCCAAGCCCTCTCTACGCGGCACCGGAATAAGGCTCTCGGCGCTATAGTCCTCCCACCCTTTTGCGGCCGTCAGCGAGTCGTGCCAAAGGTGCATCCGGTCGATGTGTTCGCCAGTAACAGCGATGCGGAGCATGGTGTCGTTGGTCGCTGCGGCGCCCTCATCGATCAAGATCCGGACATTCTCAGGCTTCAATTCCCACGGCTTGGTCACTTCCGGCTCCCGACAGCCGGGCAGGATCATGGCTGCCAACAGCCCGCAAGTTGGCAAGCTTACTGCCGTCAGCCTGCCTTGTTCCCAAGTTTTGGCACTCATCGCTCATGACCTCATAAGGTCTAAATAGATATCATATCGTTAAGGGTGGCGTCAAGTAGTGTCATCCTGAACGAAGTAAAGGATCTCGTTTGGGATGAGATATTGAAGAGGTGATGCTTCACTTCGTTCAGCATGACGACCACCGCCAGAAAATACACTTGTTGCGCCAGGTTATATCACTTGGTGCAGATTATAGTAGTGCTTCCCCTCTTTAGCCCCCCCGCTAAGCGGGGGAGCGAAGCGATACAAGACTGAATCGTAACCACTCTGACCCTTGCGATCGACTGGCTCTAATGACTGTCATGCCAGCCCGCCGTTCAACTCTCCACTTTCCACACTATCAGCCCTTCCAGCCGGCTACAAGAGTCTTCTTCCACTGACCGAATTCCCCTTTGACGATCGCGGCTTGAGCCTGCTGCATCAAGTGCTCGTAATAGGCTATGTTGTGCAGACTTAGCAGTCGCATTCCCAACAGTTCACCGGCGGTCGTCAAGTGATGCAAATAAGCGCGGCTGAAGTTGCGGCAGGCCGGGCAGCCGCATATCGGGTCGAGCGGGCCCTGATCGCTGCGAAAGCGAGCCAGGCGCAGGTCGATACGACCGGACGATGTGAAAGTCTCCCCGTTGCGGCCGTTGCGGGTCGGCAGGACGCAGTCGAAGAGATCGACTCCGAATCCGATACAGGTCAGGAGGTCTTCCGGCGTCCCGACGCCTAACAGGTGTCGCACCCTGTCGGAAGGCAGGCGGCTGCAACAAATCTCCGCGACCCGATACATTTCCTGCGGAGGCTCGCCGACCGACACGCCTCCAATGGCAAAGGTGTCCGGATCAAGCAAGGCCAACTCCTCCAGCGAACGCACCCGCAGATCGTCGAAGAGACCGCCCTGGATGACAACCGTCAACCCCTGCTGAGAGCGCTTATCCGATGTCTGCCTCAAGTGACTCAGGAACCGCTCGGCCCAGCGGGTCGTTAGTGCAGTAGCGCGATCGACCTCGTCCCGCGATGCCGGGTAGGGTGGACACTCGTCGAGGGCGTAGATCAGATCGGCGCCCAAGGCACGTTGGATATCTCCTGCCCTTTCCGGCGTCAGGTGCACCAGTCGGCCGTCATAGACCGACCGGAAGGCTACGCCGGCTTCGTCGATCTTGCGCGTTTCGGAGAGGCTGAAGACCTGAAAGCCGCCCGAGTCGGTCAAGGTAGGCCCGTTCCAGCCCATAAAGGCTGCCAGTCCCCCCATACTGGCAACCAACTCTTCACCGGGACGGTGGTGCAAATGGTAGGTGTTCCCGAGCACCATCTCGACCCCGGCAGCGCGTAGTTCATCGGGACCAAGGCCTTTGACCGATGCGACCGTCCCTACCGGCAGGAAAGCAGGCGTCCGGACGATCCCATGCGGCGTCGTCAGGATTCCGGCGCGCGCCGCGCCGTCGGTCGCGGTCGTTTGAAAGTCTCTAGGACGGGCCGGATCCGCCGCTCCGCTGGGAAAAGGCACAATCCTAATTTACATTGACTATTGTCATCATTCAAGGGAAATAGGATGGGAGCAACCAAGACTGAGTTACATGCCGTCGTCACCTGGCGCGGCGAATCCCGCTTCGAAGGCGCTAATCCTACCGGGCAGGGCATCCTCTTCGACTCCCGACCGGCTGGCGAACCGACGTCAGGCCCGTCGCCGATGGAGACCGTCCTCCAGGCCGCCGGCGCCTGCAGTGGTATGGATGTCGAGTTCATTCTGCGCAAACGGCAGTTGAAACTCGAACATCTCGAAGTGCACCTGACCGGCGTCAAACGCGCCGAACATCCCCGCATCTATGAGTCGATTCACGCTGCCTACCGCGCCAAAGGCGAGGGTATCACCAAAGATGAGATGGAGCGCGCCGTCAACCTCTCGCATACAACCTACTGCTCGGTCTTCGGGATGCTGAGGCAGATTGCCGACGTTACTTGGGAATGCGAAGTCATCACCGACTAATGACCAACAACTAATGTCAATGAAGAAGTTGATGAATATGTTATTAATGGTGGCATTTTCATCTCTTCAAGTCCCTCTGCTTTGCGGGGGGACGGCAGGGGGGAATATGGATCAAACCAAGATTACCCCCCTACATTCCCCCCCGCAAAACTGGTGGGGAGAGTACAAGAGCATCTGACCAAGTAATAATATGGACTTGTGAGGTCGTCAGAGTGATGTTTGTAACTAAGCATTCCGCAATCTGCATTCTGCATTTTGCGCTCGCCCTGTTTGGTCTGTTGCTTGCTGAGAGATCATCCGGCGTTCCCCGTTGGGAGGTGATCAGCCCCTGGCCGGCGCCAGGGAGCATCGTTTCGCTCGACTTCATCAGCCCTGATACCGGCTATCTTGTCAACGATGTCGCGATGCTGCTAAAGACCGTGAACGGCGGAGAATCTTGGACGGAGATCGCCTCTCCGCGCCATCTGGCGACAGGGCCGTGGCGGATTGAAGCGTTCAACAACCGGCTGGCGCTTCTTGGCGGCACCTACCATGAAGCGCCGTTCACCGGAGCCTTATTCTACACCGATAATGGGGGTGAGGATTGGGATCGATGGGAATTGGGAGGGGACTTCGATCCCTTTGGTCCAACGGCGGTTACCTTTCGACCGGCTTTACTCGGCTGGGTAGCCGGGACGACCTATGATGTGCAAGGCGTACCAGTAGCAGCGGTCTATCGCAACAATGGCGAAATCAACTGGACAAAGACGATTCTCCCGGAGAGTCGCGGTATGACGATCCACGACCTGCACTTCGCCAATGGATCCCTCGGCTGGGCGGTCGGGTCGAATGGCTATGCCGCGAGGACTGATGATGGCGGAGATCACTGGGTGCGTATCGCCACCGGCACCGGCCTTGCGCTCCATACTGTTCATTTCGTCAACGCCACGACAGGCATTGTAGCGGGAGGAAATTTCAATACCGCGGTGATGCTGCGGACGACCAACGGCGGTGCCAGGTGGGACGCTGTCGAAACGCCGGCCCGAACCCGTATCACCGGGCTTACGATGCTGGACAACGGGCAATGGGTAGCCATCAGCGAAGGCGGCAATGCTCCGGCAGCCATAATGACCTCGCCGGACGGCATCCGCTGGGAGACAGCACTTTCAAGCGAGAGACTGCTCTGGTGCCTCGGGAGCGCCGGCAACACAGCCTATGTCGGTGGCAGCGACGGGACCTTAATCACTGCCCGGGACGGTAGGAACTGGCGCGAAACAACCCGCCGCCTCGGCGAAGGAACGATCTACGATTTGCACTTTCGCATCCCATCGACCGGCTGGTTCTGCGGCGAAGATGGTCTCTTTGGCCGGACCGACGACGGCGGGGCAACCTGGAGCACCGGAGCAGTCGCAGAAGGCGTCAACATCTTCGCCATACACTTCACCGACGACGAGACCGGCTATGCGGCCGGATCAACCTCACGCGAGTTTCGGACGGAAGACGCCGGGAGAACCTGGGAGCCGGTCTCTATTGCCGAAACACAGGTGAGCCGGATCGTTTTCGTAGGTGGGCGCGGCTTTGCGCTGGCGGGCGATCAGGTTGCATCTACCGACGACGGACTGGACTGGAGGACGACAGTCGTTACGCGCAACGGAGCCATTCTGACCGGGCTGGCGGTCGTGAACCGCGATACGCTCTTCGTTGCATCGCCGAACGACTCGATGCGCAAGTCCACCGACGGCGGGCGCACTTGGCAGCGGGTCGCGACGCCCTTCGGACCGGCCAACGATGTTGGCTTTCTTGACCGGCGCCGGGGCTATGCCGTATCCATCGACCGCGTTCAACCGAGATTCTACTTCACCACCGACGGCGGCACTAACTGGCAGGCGCGCGGCGGATTCGACTTCATCCCGATCGGTGTCAGCATGCCCGACGAAGGCGTCGCCTGGCTGCGCGGAGGCGACGGGGAACTGATGCGGAGTGTCAACGCCGGATGGACCTGGCAGGATGCCGGCCTTCCGGCGCGGAGCATCGTCCGGGACGTTGTGCCGCTTGGCCCTGACCGGGCGGTCGTTTGCGGTGAAGGAAGCCTGATGGCGCGCTGGGGCGAGGACGATCTAAATGCACCAGTAGGCCCGATCGCAAAGCCGGTCAACTATGAAGCGGTGATCTTCCCCAATCCGGCCAACCGGTCGGCGCAGATTCGATTCGGTGGTCTATCCAGTAATGTCGTGCTCTATGATCTGCGCGGGCGGGAAGTGTTAAGATCAAGCGGTGACGTCCGGGAAGCGTTCAACCTCGACCTGACGGCACTTCCATCGGGGAGTTATCGAGTGGTGGCGGACGGACGGACGTCAGCAGTCCGGCTGGTCGTCCTCAAGTAGTAAGTCTCATCTGGCGGCGCTGTGCCGCCGGACGTCCTCGTCCGGCGGCTGAGTCGTCATACTCACGCCGCAAATCGGGCTCCATTTGGATTTGGATTTCGCACCCAGCCGGCTTTGGATCCAACCCACCAGACTATACCGAAACTAACCGCCCCAATAATCCAGCCGCCGATGACGTCGCCCGGATAGTGCACACCGATGTAGATGCGCGAATAGCCGATTACCAGCGCACCGCCCAGATACCACCACCTTCCCGCCGGATAGAACAAAGCCCACCAGAGTGCCTGCCCCATCGAGTTCGCGGCATGCGACGACGGGAACGAGAACGACCTCTTATAGACGACCTCGATCACGTCGGGTATGACGATCCAGCCCTCTTTCGACCAGTAATGCAGTCCCGGGATGACGTTGCAGGGCCGGATCCGTTCGACGAGCGGTTTGACCAGCCCGGAACTGATCTGGTCGGTCAGGATCACGACGACGACCGCGAGCACCCCGGCGATGCGGCCTCGTTTGCCGCCCCAGATCATCACCCCGAGCCAAACCAGCAACAGAGGCCCCATCCAGTTTACGTTGCGGTCGAGGAAGGGCATCGCGACATCAAAGAGAGGGTTGCGGAAGGCACCGTTCAGGACGAGCGCCAGTTGGGCGTCTAATTGAATGAAGAATGCAAAATGCAGAATGTTGAACACAGGAAGTTAGATGGTGAAGTATATCTATTATTGATCAGTGCATCTGATTGCTGGCATGTCATGCTGAACGCAGTGAAGCATCCCAACCTGAAGATAGGCATCCCAAACGAGATCCTTCACTTCGTTCAGGATGACACCAAAATGCACCCCTTGGTATCAAGGTATATGCATACCGGATGCCCTTGTCCGGCGTGCACGAGTCGAGGTTTTGATTTGCGGACTCATTCTTCATTCTAAATTCTCCATTTCAAAGCCCGGCTGTCTGCTTCAGCCGCTGCACCTCGCCCGGTGTCAACTTACGCCATCTGCCGACCCCGAGCCGGCCGAGCGCCACCGGCCCGATTCGCGTCCGCTTCAACTCGACGACCGTCAACTTCAGTTCCCGAAAGAGCCGCCGGACGATGTGCTTGCGGCCTTCGTGGATGACGACCCGGCAACGTCCTCCCGGAGCCGGGAGAAGCGCCGAGACCTCCACCTTGCGCTCGTCGATGATGATGCCCTTGCGGATGCGCTCAAAGTCGCGGGAGCCAAGCGGGCGGTTCAGTCGGACAAGGTATTCCTTTTCGACCTCATGGCGGGGATGAATCAAGCGGAACGCAAGGTCGCCGTCGTCGGTCAGGATCAGCAGGCCGGTCGTTTCGCGGTCGAGCCGACCGACCGGGAAGAGCCGCTCGGGGAGGTCAGGCAGCGCTTCCGGCAGCGAAAGCCCAGGTTCGCGGCTCTTCGCCAACGTGGTGATGACGCCGGCCGGCTTGTGGTAGATAATATAGGTGCGCGCCCGGGCAATCTCGAGCGGCGCGCCGTCGAGGGTGATGTCGGAGGTCTCTTCGACACCGGTCGCCGGGTCGAGGACGACCTTGCCGCCGACGCGGACGCGACCGGCGCAGATCAAGTCTTCGGCGCTGCGGCGGGAGGCGGCTCCGGCCAAGGCAAGGAAGCGGGAAAGGCGCATGGGAAGCGTAATAGGGATTTTGGGGGGTGTGTAGCAAGAAAATCGTCACTTCGTCACCGAAAGGGCGTATCCTGCGTGGCAGCATAGAGATACGCGGTGACGGAAGGGTGACGGAAGGTGCTGATGATGACTAATGACTGATGACTGATGCCAATGCTGATGCTGATGAAACCGTAGCGCCGCCATGCTGGCGGCATGCCATCAGGATGATGGCGCTACGAGCGCCCCTCCACAATCGCAATTTCCTTCTCTGTCAAGCCGTAAAGTTCATAGACCGCGCGGTCGATGGCGCGCTCGACTTCGGCAAGTTGCGCCTCGAGTCGGCGGCGCTCGGCAAGGCCGGGGGAGATAAGTATACTGTCCTTGATTCTTAAGGCATGATCTGTTAGGCCCGTAATAGCCAACTTATTGCCATTTCCGGAAGTGGGAACCGAGACCATATATTGTCGTATTTGTCTTATGCGACCCTTCATATCAGGATCACCTAATACAGCTGAATGGCGTAATAAGTATTGCCAAACAGCCTTCGAGTTTAGTAATCCTGTAAGGAATAGATCATTTGTAGGCATAATGTAACACGTTTGAATCGAATATAAGCCATGAATGTCGTAGGCAAACCTACTTTCCATAGCAATATCGGGCCAAATAATCTTCGGTTTGAGAAATTCATCGTAATAATCGCATGCTCTCAATTCCCACCAGTGTTTGCCTTGATCCTGACGCTTTTCAAGTTGCGGTTGATAGTCCTTAAGATGATCGAAAATTAGAGGATATTCTTCAATATCAACTCCTATTTTAGTCATAATCAAGTATCTGTCCCGATAGTTAACCCGCCATTTGCGCACATCGTCGCCCTTGACGAAGGGGACGATGATCTCCGACGATTTCGGATCCTTGTCGATGAGGCGCTGGCGCTGTTCGGCGGTGATGACGAAAGCTTCGTTAAGCCCGGTCTTTATACCATAGTATATTTGATTACCTACATACTCCCCGAGCGGCTTTCCCGCTTCCCGCATCTTCTCAAACACGTCCACCAAGCCTCTTTGCACCAAAGTGAAACCTGTAGGTGACAAAGCCCCTGCCGAAAGCGGGAACGCGGAGTCTTCGAAGATCGCCCTAATCTGTTTTGCTTGAACATCGTTGCTTTTCGCGGGCAGTTCGGGGATAGCCGCAAAGCGCGGCTCACCTTCCGGCGGCTGCTTCGAGGCGATGACGATCATCGGCATCACTGCGGGTTCGTCGAAGACCTTTGCCTCTCCGAAATCTACCAGTTTCTCAAGCCGCTTCGCCAGCAGAAACTCCCGTAATTTTTCCCCATAAGCTGCCCGCATCCACTTGTTTGAAACGATGTAACCGAAACGTCCGCCCTCTCTCATCAGGTTGAATGCCTGCTCGATGAACGCAATGTATAAGTCGGTTGTGGCGCTGGAAGTCGTGAACCGGACATCCAGAAACTCTTTGACCGCGCCGAGTGATTCCTGCCGGACATAAGGCGGGTTGCCGATGACAGCATCGAATCCTCGCGGCTCGCCGGGATGGAAGAAGACTTCGGGAAAGGCAAGTTCAAAGTGAAAGAATCGATTGCGGTGTCTAATGTCTCCTGCGTCATCGGGGAGTTTGTCTCCGCCGAGCAGTTTTTCGCAGAGTTCGGTGTATTTCAACTGGTCGATATCGTAACCGAAATCGGCAGCGGTGCGGAGGTGGGCGATGTTCTCGAAAGGTGAGAGACGCTGCAAGACTTCGCGGCGGAAAATGGCTTCCTTCTCTTTCACCTGGGGATAGTTGTCGCTCGGCATCTCATGGATACGGCTCAGCGCCTCGATGGCATCGTTAAGCGCGGTCTGGACTCCTGTGGCTTCGAATAGAGCGCCATCCTTTCTGCGCAGCCTCTCAGGAACGAACCCAAACAAGTCGGTGGTCGATCCAGCAAGCGAGTTTCCGTGCCGAAGGTGATGGTCGAGGAAGTTGAGCGGATTCGAGGACGTGATACAGGTGAGCCAGAGCGCGAGTTTCGCCAATTCGACCGCCAGATCGTTAAGATCGACGCCGTAGATACAGGATTCGACCACCCGGCGCCGCCAATAGGCTTTATTGGCCTTGAGATCGTCGGGCTTGTCGGGATTTGCCGGTGCGCTGGTCGGGTGGTCGGCAATTAGATCGCCGAGGTATTCGGTTGCCCGGACCAGGAAGTGACCGCTGCCCATCGACGGGTCGAGGAGACGGAGTTTGAGGACGCCCTCCGCGAACGAATTCGGAAGACCCTTTGAAACAGGCTGTGAATCCCTAACCTTTTGAATCAGGGGAGCAAGTGTCTCCTCGATAATATAATCGACCACCCACTCGGGGGTGTAATAGGAACCGGAGACTTTGCGGTCGCTGCGGGCGCGGGCCTGCTGGCGAACCTCCACGAATTTGATCCTGCCATTAGCGAGTTTCGGCTTATATTCGAGTAGTCCTTCGTAGATCGAACCGAGTTGCAGAACGCTGAGCGAGGCGTAATCGATGGTCTCCTTGAAATCGACGGAAATGGTGTCGTCATCTGAGGAGGGGAGTGGGGCATAGATTAGCCCTTTGAGTAACTGCTGGACGGTATAGTTGCCGAGAAACCAAGCGCCTTTGGAAGTATCAATGGTTGAAATCCGATAGTATTTCTTAGGGTCGAATAGTCCGCCATTATAGCGAGGGATACCGAGGCTTTCGCTTCTTGCCTCGTTTTCTCCGTCAATCGTTTTAGAGAGTTCCACCAATATTGGCCACATTGTCGTGTGGACATCGTCTTCCGATCGATAACTGGAATTGGGAAGGATTTCCTGATACTGCCTTAGCGAATAAAGTTCGCGATATCTTTTACGCGCGCCGGATCCCCACTTTTGAACTGGAAGTAACTCGCGCGATTCGGCATAGAGGACAAACAGGAGGCGATAGAGAAGGATAAGGCTGTAGGTAAAGACTTCCTCTATTTGGTCTTCACGGATTTTGTTGTTGACCTTGGGGGTATAGAATCCATTTGCGACGATTTCGGCGAGTTTGAAGACGCGGACGCGGAGGCGCTCTTCGAGGTCCTGCCGTCGGGCGAGGGACTTGTTCCAGAGCGAATCGAGCCTTGAAAAGCCGTCGTCGCCTTTCGCGAAGGCGCTCCTACCAAAGAGCGCAAGAAAGAGCCGGAGACTGTCCAGATCGGCGAGGACTCTGGAGAGTCTCATCGAAAAATAGGAGGTTACATCGTCCTTGCTGTGATAGAGTCTCCACTCGTTGCCGTTTGAGAGAATCCCCCAATTGATGGGCGAGCCCGGGCGGTCAGTGAGGTAGTTCCTTATCTGTCGATAATAGGGCAAGCCGGGCGTTTCGCGGCGGGATTTACGGTCGAGCGGGAGGTCGAACATCTTCGCCTCAAGCAACCCGATGCCTAGTTGGTAACGTTGCTCATCGGGCAGTTGACCGGACTGGGTTTTGGCCTCTTCGCCATCATATAGGATATAATCAGGGAAGCCAACCAACTGGAAAGATCGGCGATGGAAGGCAAAGCCGAGCAGGGGGAGGATTTTGTCAAAGAGGTCGGTTTCGGTCTGACTCTCGCTCATGCCTCCTTTTTCGGAGTGGGCTTTGATCGACCGCTGGGCTTTGACGACGGATAGGTAAATGGCAGCCGCCGATTCAAACAGATCTTGAGCCGATTCGGCGGGGACGGCAGCAAGCAGCGTGTCCCGCTGTTCGTTAATGAAATGGGGCGTAAAGATTCCGTGAGTTTCAAAGATGTCTCCATCGCTGGCAATGGGAGACCCAGGCTGGAGGGCAAGTGAGCCGTTGTCAGGAGGTATGTGCTTGCGTTTGTTGATTTTATACTCGATCGGTGAGATTTTCTAATCTGGAAATGAACATGTACCCCCATTCATCTCCCCGCACGTTTGTTACCCATCTCCCCAGACTATAGACCCCCGCAGAGCGGGGGGATGGAATAGGCAATCCCCTTTCAGTTCCCTCCTGCTGCGCAGTGTGGGATTACTGGATTCCCACCTGCGCGGAGTGCCCCCCTATGGTCCCCCCGCAGAGCGGTGGATGTGCGAAGAGCAACACCCATGGGTTCCCCTCTACTGTGGGGGAAAAGGGCGGACAGGGATGTCCGCCCTCCGGACGCTCCTTCCTTTCTGGATTCCCGCCTTCGCGGGAATGACGAAGGTAAACCCCTAACTCCCCTCGATCTGCTTTTGCTGCGGGGTGCCCATCAGCGGCTTCAGGATGTCGATCGGAATGGGGAAGACGATCGTCGAGTTCTTTTCGGTGGCGATCTCGGTCAGCGTCTGGAGATAGCGCAACTGCAGTGCGATCGGGTCTTTCGAGATTACCTGTGCGGCTTCAGCGAGTTTTACTGAGGCTTGCAGTTCGCCTTCGGCGTGGGTGATCTTGGCGCGACGTTCCCGCTCGGCTTCGGACTGCTTGGCCCAGGCGCGCTTCATTTCCTGTGGCAGATCGACGTGCTTGATCTCTACCGACGAAACCTTCACGCCCCACGGCTCGATATGCCGGTCGATGATTTCCTGCAGGCGGATGTTGACCTTCTCGCGCTCGGCCAGGAGTTCGTCGAGTTCGACCTGGCCGATCACCGAGCGGAGCGTCGTCTGGGCGAACTGGAGCGTCGCATAGAGGTAATTCTCGACGGCTACGATCGATTTATTAGGTTCGACGACGCGGAAGTAAATCACCGCATTGACTTGGATCGAGACATTGTCCTTGGTGATGCAGTCCTGCGGCGGGACGTCGCGCGCTTCGACCCGCAAAGATATGCGCACCATGCGGTCGATGATCGGGATCAGCAGGATGATACCCGGCCCCTTGGCGCCGATCACACGCCCGAGCCGGAAGATGACGCCGCGCTCATACTCGTTCAGCACCTTGATGGCGCTGGCGAGGATGAAAATCGCGACGATGACGATGAAGATCGTCGGGAGGGAAATCATAGGTCGTTCCTTTCTAAAGTTAGTCGGATTGGAATCCGACCCTACGCAAGGTAATGGTCGGATCGGAATCCGACCCTACGCGATAAGGCGGATTGGAATCCGACCCTACGCGAAACAGGACACAAATGGTCGGATCGGAATCCGACCCTACGCGATAAGGCGGATTGGAATCCGACCCTACGCGAAACAGGACACAAATGGTCGGATTGGAATCCGACCCTACGCGATAAGGCGGATTGGAATCCGACCCTACGCGAAACACGACACAAATGGTCGGATCGGAATCCGACCCTACGCGATAAGAGGCTAATCGGTCTGGTGGAGCGCGGTCTTCAAGACCTCCACAAACCGGTCCATTTCTTCGACTGACCGCTTTTCCGTCACGGCAATGGAGAGGCAGTTCTCCATACCCGGGTAGTCGCGGCCCGGGAGCGGTCCGGCAAGTATGCCGTGCTTGACCAAGCGCTTCTGCACGTCTGCAGCCGGTCGGGGCAGTTCGAGGAGAAACTCGCTGAAGAACTCGCCGCTAAAGCGGAGACTACAGCCGGGCAGCGCTGCGACCTTTTCAGCCAGATAGTGCGCGCCTTTGTAAGAGCTGCCCGCTGCACGGCGCAGTCCGTCCCGCCCGACGAGGCTGAGATAGACCAGTGCGCAGAGCGCAATAAGAGCCTGATTGGTGCAGATATTGGAGGTCGCCTTTTCGCGGCGGATGTGCTGCTCGCGGGTCTGAAGCGTCAGGACGAAGCCGTCGCGGCCGAGGCGGTCTTTCGCACGGGCAACGATCCGGCCCGGCATGAGGCGGACAAGGTCTTTCTTGACGGCGAAAAGCCCGAGATAAGGCCCGCCGAGCGACATCGGCACCCCGAGCGGCTGGCCTTCGGCGGTGGCGATGTCGGCTCCCCACTCGCCGGGAGGCTTGAGAAGTGCAAGCGAGGTCGGGTAGGTGGACGACACTACCAGCGCTCCGGCTTGATGGGCGGCCCGTGCACATTCGGCTACCGGCTCCAGAAGCCCGAAGTAGTTGGGATGCTGAAGGACCAGCGCGGCGGCGCCTTCGACCGTGGGAGCGAGAGTTGTCAGGTCGATCCGGCCGTTCTTCAAGTCAAGGGTTCGGACCTCGATGCCGGTAGGGGTGCAATAGGTTGATAGCACCGCCCGGTAGTGCGGGTTGACGGAGCCTGCTACGACGACGACCTTCCGACCGGTCTTGCGAACTGCCATCAGGGCGCCCTCGGCGAGCGCGGTGGCGCCGTCATAGTGCGAGGCGTTTGCGGCGTCCATTCCCATCAGGCGGCAGACCATGGACTGAAATTCGTATATGGTCTGTAATGTCCCCTGCGCGACTTCGGCCTGATAGGGTGTATAAGCGGTGTAGAACTCAGACCGGCCGATGATGTGCGATATGGCGGCGGGGATATAATGGTCATAGACTCCCCCGCCGAGAAAGGAGAGCGACTCCGATGCCGGCAGGTTGGTCCCGGCCAGCGCCTTCATTTCCTTCAAAACCTCGTATTCGGTCAGCCCTGGTGGGAGGTCGAGCGGTTCGGGAAGGTGAAAGCGTTCCGGGATGACCTTGGAGAGCAATTCGTCAATTGAAGTGACGCCAATGGCGGCGAGCATCGCGGCGCGGTCGGCATCGCTGTGCGAGGTGTAATTCAAGGATCAGTGGCCTCCGGAGGCAGAGACCAGCCGGTGGTAGGTATCGGCATCGAGCAGGGTGTCGATTTCGCCCGTGTCGGCGATCTGAATCCGGATGATCCAGCCGTCGCCGTAGGGTGACTGATTGATCAGTTCCGGCTGCTGGTCGAGCAGTCCGTTGACGGCGACGACTTCGCCCGAAATCGGGGCATAGAGGTCGGTGGCGGCCTTGACCGCTTCGATAGAGCCGAACGGCTTGCCCTGGGTGACGACGGTTCCGATATCAGGCAGATCGACGAAGACAATATCGCCCAGTTCCCCCTGGGCATAGTCCGTTATACCGACCGTGCCTTCGCCCTTTTCGGCGCGAAACCACTCGTGGTCTTTGGTGTAACGAAGTTCGGGTGGGATGTTCATTGACTCCTCAAATGTTGTAATTGCTCGGGTGAGGGCGGGATAAATCCCACCCTCCAAGTAGTCTAATCGGGCGGGATGAATACCGACCTCCATGTTTCTATCACGCCTGAAATTCTTCCATAAACCGCGTCGAATAGGCGCTCGTGCGGAAACGTTCGTCGCGCAGGATGCGCTTATGGAGCGGGATGGTCGTGGCGATGCCTTCGACGACGAACTCGTCGAGAGCCCGCAGCATCCGGGCGATGGCTTCCTCGCGGTCGTTGCCGTAGGCAATCAATTTGGCGATCAGTGAATCGTAGTGCGGGGGGATCGTATAGCCGGCGTAGGCGTGGGTATCGACGCGGACGCCCATCCCACCAGGGACGTGAAAAGCCGTTATCGTGCCGGGAGAAGGCGTGAAATTGCGGTCGGGATCTTCGGCGTTGATGCGGCATTCGATGGCGTGACCCTCGATAGCCGGAAGGGATGGCGGCTGTTCGCGCCCGCTTACGGCGAGGATCTGTTCCTTGACGAGATCGGTGCGAAAGATCTGCTCGGTAACCGGGTGCTCGACCTGGATGCGGGTGTTCATCTCCATGAAGAAGAACTCGCCGCCCTGAACGAGGAATTCGATCGTCCCGGCGCCGAGGTATTCGACCGCTTCAGCGCCCCGGACGGCGGCATCGGTCAAGTTTCGTCGCAAGTCTTCGGAGATCACGGGCGAAGGCGCTTCTTCGATCAACTTCTGATGCCGTCGCTGCACTGAGCAGTCGCGTTCTCCGAACGAGAGCGAGCGTCCGCTACGATAGCCCATCACTTGCACTTCGATGTGCCGGGGGCCTTCGAGGTATCTCTCGATATAGACCGATCCGTCGGCAAAGGCGGTCTCGGCTTCGACCTTGGCCATGCCAAACAGGCGGGGGAGATCTTCCGCGGTCTTGACGACCCGCATACCTTTTCCACCGCCACCTGCGGCGGCTTTGATGATCACCGGATAGCCGATCCGGCCCGCCTCGGCCATGGCTTCCTCTTCAGACTGGACGGCATCGCGCGTGCCGGGCAGGATCGGAACGCCGGCTTCCTCCATCGTCCGCCGGGCAAGCGCTTTGTCGCCCATTTTGCGGATCGTCTCGGGGGCGGGGCCGATGAAGGCGAGGTTCGATTCGGCGCAGATTTCGGCAAACTGGGCGTTTTCGGCGAGGAAGCCGTAGCCGGGATGGATGGCATCGGCGCCGGTGATTTCGGCGGCGCCGATGAGACGGGGGATGTGGAGATAACTGTCGCGCGACTTCGCCGGGCCAATACAGATGGCTTCATCGGCGAACCGGACATGGAGGGCATCGGCATCGGCCTGGCTATAGACCGCCACTGTTTTCAGCCCCAACTCCCGGCAGGCGCGGATGACCCGGAGCGCGATTTCGCCGCGATTGGCGATCAGGACTTTCTTGAACATCAGGCCGGGTCGATGCGGAAGAGCACCTGCCCGAACTCGACCGGCTGAGCGTTTTCCACGAGCGCTTCTACGATCCGCCCTGAGACTTCGGCCTCGATCTCGTTCATCAACTTCATCGCTTCGATGATGCAGAGCACTTTGCCCGGCTTGACCTGATCGCCCGGCTGGACATAGGGCGGTGCCTCCGGCGCCGGCGCCAGATAGAAGGTGCCGACCATCGGCGACTGGACTTCGATCAGTTTCCGTGCCGGCGCGGCGACCGGCGCAGCCGCAGTGGCATCCGGCGCAGTCGCGGGTGTAACCGGAGCGGCAGATGCCGGCGGCATTCCCGCAGGAATCGGAAACATCGCCGGGAATGGGATCGCAGTTGCCTGCCCGGAGGTATTCGACTTGGCAATTCGGACGCGCGATTCGCCCTCTCCCAGTTCGAGTTCGGCGATGTCGCTCGACTCGACGAGTCTTACAAGCCGTTTGATGTCGGCGTAGTTCATTTGCGGGGCCTTTCGCCCTGGTTAGCGGACCCGTTCGATATACTGACCGGTGCGGGTGTCAACCCGGATGCGCTCGCCGGATTCGACGAAGAGCGGCACTTGCACGGTCGCGCCGGTCTCGATCTTCGCGGGTTTGGTAACGTTCGATACTGTGTCGCCTTTGACGCCCGGCTCGCACTGGACGATCGTGTATTCGATGAAGAAGGGGATTTCGATAGTGAGCGGCGTCTCGTCGTTGAAGGCGATCTTGACGATCTCGCCTTCCTTCAGGAAGAGCGCGGCATCGCCGACGACGGCTTCCGGCACCGCGACCTGTTCGAAGGTCTCCTGGTCCATAAACTGGAAGTGGTCGCCGTCGTGGTAGAGGAACTGCATCTGGCGCGGGTCGAGTTTGATGATCTCGATCTTTTCGCCCGAGCGAAGCGTCCGGTCGATCACCTTGCCGGTAACGATGTTCTTCAAGGTGTTGCGGACGAAGGCGCCGCCCTTGCCGGGCTTGACGTGCTGGAAATCGACGATGGTCCAGAGCCCGCCTTCAAGGTCGATGACGACGCCCTTTTTGATGTCTGCGGTAGTTGCCATTCAGATGATGATGATGATGATGCTAATGCACACGGTTTAGGTTAAATGTTCGAGGTCATCGAGGTCGCGGTGGCGGCCGGCGGCTCGCTTGTTGGCGATCAGGCTGGCGCGGTCGATGAGGGATACCTTGATGCCATCGATCTCCACCATCTCTCGCTTCGCAAAGCAGTCGTCGAAATCGACGCCGGAGATGGAGGTCAGCAACTCGATACGCTGCGGCGGAAGCCCCATACGAATCACCTTGTTCTTCTGAACGAACGACTCCCGGTTCAAGTCCGGCAGATCGAAGCCGAATTCTCGAATTGCCAATACAATTCGATCAGCATTATCGGGGTCGATGGCCACCCATAGGTCCATATCCCCTGTCGCGCGCGGGTAGCCGTGAACGCCGACCGCAAAGCCGCCGATGAGCAGATACCTAACTTTGTGGGAAGTCAACAACTTCAAAAATTCTTTGAAGTCGCTGCTGAGCAAGATCGCCAAAGTTAACCTTGCGTAAGTATTCGATGTGCGCCAGACGCTCGGCAAAGGTGCGCGAGCGCCAGTATTCGTCCGCGTCGTCCTTGTCGTTCAGGTCGGCGACGGAGAAATGGGCGCGGGAGAGTGTTTCGGGCATAATGAACAATGACTAATGACTAATGACTAATGTTGATGCTGAGCTGATGCTGATGGGCTTCCGAAATATCACCCTGAACGAATTGAAGGGTCTCAACCGGTTGATCGCACCCCGGTAGGGCGGGAACATAGGCGGTGTAGCCGCCCTCGGGGGAGGGTTCAAGGATGATTGAAGTTTCATTGTCTTTATCTCTTTATATTGCCCAAGTTAAGGTATCCATCCGGCCAACCCTGGTGCTTTCTATGAAAAGGAATTTTCTTTATGATATCGCCGATTCCAATTGTCCTGATCCCCTCCGTTAACAACCATACGAGGGATGCCGCTGCCGCCTCAACTAAAAGTATTGCTTCTTGAAGGTAGCGATACTCGGGCAGCGTGTCTTTACCCTTTTGTTTGTTGTCTGTCTTGCAGATTTCACTCCAAAATCCTATCCACAGCGACTCTGCCCCAAAGAGTGTGTCAAGAGAAACCTTATATGGTGCGAAAGGCTTCACATAATCACCTCCATTATTCGGGCCGTTTTCCCTTTCAATTACTGGCGAGACAAAGTACCACCACTTCGGCTGTCGCTTTGCGTGCTCTATATATCGAGTTGCGAATTCAGATGATTGACCTAAGTATAGGCCATTTGGAGTGTTCAGCATATATAGCCCCCTTCGATCTTCGTCCAAATAACTTGGGGGTTTGCCGGTTCCAACAACTGCTTCCATTATTGGAAGCGCTTGATATCGAAAAGAAATTCTGTATCGATGAAAATTCTCCTTTTCCGCTCTTGGATCGACCCCAATGAGTATCGCATCTCGCGCCAACACTCTGATTCGCAAATGAGATGGCAGGTGCAAGAGGGACCAATGACTACGCCAATAAGTTGCGTCAATCAATTCCAATGGACTCGCTTTTGGATCCTTACTAAACGATCTTCGTAGCACTTGGAGTCTCTCTCGCGCTGCAGGATCCTTCAAAGGTTCTATTCCGAGTGCTATCCTCGCGTTCTGAAGATATTGGAGTGCCTCGCCTACCTTCTTCGGTGGAATAGAGGCCCATAAATACTCCCACGCCAATGAGCGCAGGAATACCCTGTCATATGGAAGAAGGGAATCAAGAGTGGTCTCGTAATTACTCGGGGATTCACCTGCGTCCTTCTTCACTCTAGCACTCATACCTCCACCACCTCCTCTTTCTAGACGCGGACGGTTAGCGGGGTGCCGGTGGCTTTGGCGTAGAGCGCGAGCGGATCGATGTCGGCATCGTTGGGCCAGCGAATCGCGCCGAAGTCCTCGTCAATGGTAACTTGACGAAAGTATGCCGGATCCCTGAGCGGCGCATAATAATCGCCTTCAAAACCCGTCAATTCTCCAATGTCAACCTCGCCTGATCTGCCGTTCTTGAACCAGACCTTGATCTGGTAGCCGCCGGTCAGTTCGAAGCGGGTGACGTTTCTCTTTGCCATCGAAATGCTACCGGCTGCCACCAAACACCAAATCTTCAAGCACGATTTGCCTGAAGGTCTGTTTATCTCCAAGGCGCGTGGAAGCATCGAGGATTTCAAGCCCCGCAAGATGTCCCTCGGAATCATAGTCAGCGGCTATTCCTTCAGAGAGATGCTCAGTTGTAACGGTGGCGTCCCGAAATCGAATATAGAGCGCATCGACGCGGGAGTCGTAGGTGATTTTCATGATTTACTCGTTGAAATAATAGGTGTATACCGTAATGATGACAATCGTGT
Source organism: Calditrichota bacterium (assembly GCA_016867835.1). Lineage (NCBI taxonomy): Bacteria > Pseudomonadati > Calditrichota > Calditrichota bacterium. The sequence continues at coordinate 48,816 of VGIQ01000003.1, forward strand.
CGGTCTCAAGAACGAATATTGGTCGAACCTGTTTCAGATGATAACCTATCCCATTCCAAACGTCGTCGAATCTGAAATTTAGCCTGCATTCATACCGATCTGCTTTAGATTTGATCCACTCTGCAGTTCGTATTGCCTGAATAACTTCTGCAGGGTTTGTGCCTCGATGTCGCATCTGCTCAAGGGCATGTTCTGAAAACTCAATTTCCTTCATTGATAGATGCTCAAGACTCGATCATCAATGCCAACTCCGCTTCCCCGATCACCTCCACGCCCAACTCCCTCGCCCGCGCAAGTTTCGACCCGGCATCCTTCCCCGCGACCAGATAGTCGGTCTTTTTGCTGACTGACGATGAAGCCCGACCGCCAAACCGGCGGATCAACTCCTCGGCGTCCCCGCGCGACCAGCGCTCGAGCGTCCCGGTGATGACAAAGGTCTTCCCCGCCAGTTTCCGGGGAACCTCGGCAGTCGCGCCTGAACCCACCCCCAGTCCGGCAGCCTTCAGTTTAGCGAGCAGACGCTGCTCGTTCGGATCGGCAAGAAACCGGACGATCGACGCGGCGATCTTTTCGCCTACATCGGGGATCGCGGTCAGATCGGACTCGGCGGCCGACTTCAACGCAGCGAGCGATGGATAACGACCGGCCAACACCCTCGCCACATTACGCCCGACATGGCGTATCCCCAGCCCGAAGAGGAGCCGGTCGAACGGCTTGGACTTCGAGGCCGCTATTGCGGTGATCAGGTTCTCGGCCGAAATCTCCGCCAGCCGGGGCAGTGCCATGACCTGCTCGACTGTCAGTCCGTAAATGTCGCCGGCGTCCCGCACCAGACCGGCTCCAAAGAGCAAATCGACGGTCTTCTCGCCGAGGCCTTCGATCTCCATCGCCGTCCGCGATGCAAAGTGAACGATCCGCCCCTTGACGATGTCGGGGCAGTGAGGATTGACGCAGCGCAGGACGGCTTCCTCGGCGTCCCGGACGAGCGGCTTGCCACAGGTCGGGCAGAGCGTCGGTATCTCTATTGACGCCGCGTCTGAGGGACGGCGCTCGATGACGACTTTCAGCACCTTGGGGATGATCTCGCCGGCTTTCTCGATCTCGACGAAGTCGCCAATCATCACCCCGAGCCGGGCGATTTCGTCGGGATTGTGGAGCGTCGCGCGCTTCACAATCGTCCCTGCCAAGAGCACCGGCTCCAGTTCGGCGACCGGAGTGACGGCACCGGTCCGACCTACCTGCCAGGTTACGCCGTTAAGCCGCGTGACCGAACCTTCGGCGACGAACTTGAAGGCGATAGCCCAGCGCGGCGACTTGGCTGTCGCGCCTAACTTCTCCTGACCCGACCGGTCGTTCAACTTCACGACGATACCGTCGGCGTCGAAGGGGAGGTCGTCGTGATGTGTCTCCCATTCCCGCCAGAAGTTTTCGACCCCGGCAATGTCCTTGCAGAGACGCCATTTGGCCAGCACGGGGAAGCCGGCTTCGCCAAGCCATGTCAATACTTTGCTCTGCGCCCTCAGCGCGACGCCGTCTGCATAATAGGCGAAGAAGCGGAGCCGCCGCCTGGCAACTTCGGCGGTGTCGAGCATTTTGAGCGTCCCCGCTGCCGAGTTGCGGGGATTCATGAAGGTCTTCAAACCGGAGGCTTCGCGCTCCCGGTTCAGCCTTGTGAAGTCGTCGCGCCGATAATAGACTTCGCCGCGCACTTCGACGTGTCCCGCTACAGTATCCCCGGCAAGAACCAGCGGAATGTCCCGGATCGTCTTCAGGTTGGCGGTTATGTCATCGCCGATGCGTCCGTCGCCGCGGGTTACGCCGCGCACCAGAACACCATTTTCATAATGGAGGCTGACCGCGACGCCGTCGATCTTCAGTTCTGTAACATACTCCGGATCACCTCCGAGCAACTCGCGCACCCGGCGGTCGAAGTCGCGCAGTTCCTCGAAGGTGTAGCAATTCGCCAGCGACATCATCGGCACGGCGTGAGCGACCTGACGAAAGCTCTCGAGCGGCGATCCGGCGACGCGTTCGGTAGGCGAGTCATGCGAACGAAAGTCGGGCCAGGCCGTTTCGAGGTCGATCAGGCGCCGCATCAGGCGGTCGTATTCGACGTCGCTGACGACAGGCGCAGCCTCTTCATAGTAAAGGCGGTCGTGATGCCGGATCTCCGTCCGGAGCAGTTCGATCTCGGCCTTTGCTGCAGTCCGGTCGTTCATTGTCGCATCACGGACAAATTAAATCCCAAGACTGACAATTTACACCTGCCCGGACGAAGAGGCAACTACAGGACGGCAGATGATGGCTGTTGTGGAGAGTGATGCCATGGCCAACAGCCGGGTTACCGGATCAGATTCCCGATGCGCTCCCACCGGACTTTCCTGTTAAGGCGGTAGAACGGCTTGGAAGCATCGTATGAGAAGTAGATCACCAGTGCCTTGCCGATGACGTTTCGCTCCGGCAAGAAGCCCCAGTAGCGGCTATCGGCGGAGTTGTCGCGGTTGTCGCCCATCACGAAGAGGTGCCCGTCGGGGACGGTCGCCGGGCCGTAGTTGTCGCGGTTGCGCATTTCGAGGTTTTTCGGGAAGACCGCCGGCTCGACATAGTCGCGCGGGTAGGTCAACTGGCTCGTCCGCTTGGAATGCGGCGGGTCGTTAAAGGGCTGACCATCGACATAGACGATCTTCTCCCGAATTTCGACCGTTTGACCGGCGGTGGCGATGCAGCGCTTGATATAGGAGAGGTTGGGGTCGAGCGGAAACCGGAAGACGACGATGTCGCCCGACTTTGGCTTGGCGAATCCGGGCAGCCTGGCAAAGGGGACGAAGACGCCGGCCCGGGTGAACGGAATGCCGATCCAGTCGGGCGTCCGGATGCCATAGACGAACTTGTTGACGAGTAGAAAATCGCCAACGAGCAGCGTATCCTCCATCGAACCGGTCGGAATACGAAAGGCTTCGACGATCGCCAGCCGGATCGCAAAAACGATCAGGACAACCGAGACGACCAGTTCGATCCATTCCCGGACCGGCCCGATCCGCTTCGAACGTTCGATCTTCTTTTGCCGCCGCAATTCGCGCCAGTTCCGGTAGCGCTGCCCAAATCCGTGGTCATCGGGCGGATGAGTTTTCGTTGATGGGGAGATGTTCAAGGTTCTCAAATCTTATTGCTAATCAATAGCATTGCATTGCCGGGGGCAGTTTATAGTTATCCATTCCGAGAGTTGATGTTCGCTTAGGGTCGGATTCCAATCCGACCATCCCGTCGGGCGATTTGGAAATCGCTCCTGCGCGCAGCACGATGTCAATCCGCCTTTAGGATCGCCATAAAGGCCTCCTGAGGCAGTTCAACGCGGCCGATAACCTTCATGCGCTTTTTGCCTTCGCGCTGCTTTTCGAGCAGTTTACGCTTGCGGGTGATGTCGCCGCCGTAGCACTTTGCCAGGACGTTCTTGCGCATTGCGCGCACCGTCGAGCGGGCGATGATCCGGCCTCCGATGGCGGCTTGAATCGCCACCTCGAACATCTGACGCGGGATCACCTCAGCCAGTTTGTCCACTACCCGCCGCCCCCAATTATAGGCTTTATCCTCGTGGACGATCACCGAGAGCGCATCTACCATTTCGCTGTTTATCAGGATGTCAAGCCTCGAAAGTCGGGTCGGCTCCCAGCCGGTGTGCTCGTAGTCGAGCGACGCGAAGCCCCGGCTGACGGACTTAAGTTTGTCGTAGTAGTCGTAGATGATCTCGGCGAGCGGCAGTTTGTAGTGCAGGAGGACGCGCTTGGGGTCGAGATACTCGGTGTTGAGGTGCAGCCCCCGCCGCTCGGTCGTGATACCCATTATGGCTCCGATAGCATCCGGCGGAGTTACGATTTGTGCCGAGACGATCGGCTCTTCGACCCGGGCAATGGCCGTCGATGGCGGCAGGAGCGTGGGGTTGTCAATCAGGATCACCTGCCCGTCTGTTGTCGTCACCCGATATTCAACGTTGGGAACGGTGGTTACAAGGTTGAGACCGTATTCCCGTTCGAGACGTTCCTGGACGATTTCGAGGTGGAGCAGGCCTAAGAAGCCGCAGCGAAAGCCAAATCCCAGCGCGACCGAGGTTTCGGGCTCATACCAAAGCGATGCGTCGTTGAGTCTTAAGCGCTCCAGTCCGCTCTTTAGTTCCTCATAGTCTTCGGCCATCGCCGGGAAGAGGCCGGCAAAGACCATCGGTTTCGGTTCACGGTAGCCGGGAAGCATCCCCACATCGGGAAAGGCTGGATCGCCAATGGTGTCGCCGACACGGGTCTCGGCAACTTCCTTGCAGCCGGGGATCAAATAGCCGACTTCGCCGGCCGCCAGTTCCTCGCCCGGATACTTCTTCAGCCGCAGGTAACCGACCTCGTCGATCAGGTATTTCTTACCGGTGGAGTGAAAAACGATCGTCATCCCCGGCTTCATCACCCCGTTGACGACACGGACATAGGGAATGGCTCCCCGATAGGTGTCGAATTGCGAATCGAAGATGAGCGCTTGCAGCGGCGCGTCGCTGCGTCCCTTTGGCGGCGGGATACGGGTTACGATGGCGTCGAGCAGTTCTGCGGCGCCGGTGCCTTCCTTGGCGCTGACGGAGAGGATTTCGTCCGGCGGACAGCCGAGCAGATCGACGATCTGCTGGCGCGAGCCATCAATGTCGGCAGCCGGGAGGTCGATCTTGTTCAGCACCGGGATGATGGTGAGGTTGGCTTCAACGGCTTGATAGAGGTTGGCGATGGTTTGCGCTTCGACGCCTTGAGCCGCATCGACGAGCAGCAACGCGCCTTCGCAAGCCGCCAGCGCCCGCGAGACTTCATAACCAAAGTCCACGTGTCCGGGAGTATCGATCAAGTTTAGACGGTATTCGCCGTCTGAGGGGCGCCGGTAAGTCATCGCCACCGCGTGAGCCTTGATGGTGATGCCGCGCTCGCGCTCGAGATCCATATCGTCGAGAATTTGCGGCATACCGGCTCCGCCCGCAACGACGCCGGTCAGTTCAAGCAACCGGTCGGCGAGGGTCGATTTGCCATGGTCGATATGGGCAATGATACAGAAGTTGCGGATGCGCTGCGGATCCATTCCGAGTGGTCTGGCGCCTCGATGGGAGGAGGCGCCGTGAAGTTACTGGTTGTTGTTTAGAAAGTGAATTATCGTCTCGCCCATTCCTTCGGCCAAGGTCTGGCGAAACGACCTGGTCTTCAGTTGTTTCGCTTCCTGAGGATTGGTGATGAAAGCCATCTCGAACAGGATCGCCGGCATCGATGCGCCGACCAATACATAGAAACCGGCTTGATCGACGCCGCGGTTCTTCAGCCCGGCTTTAGGCGCAACGCGCTCTTGGACCAGTCCAGCCAGGCTCTGCGATTCCCGGGTAAAAGTCGCCTGCGCCATCGAGAGCAGGATGAAGTTCTCCTCCGTGATGTCGCGGTAGTCTTCGGGCGAATCCTCCAGGTGGATCACCTCGTTTTCAAGGAGCGCCACCTCCATTGCCCGTGCGGTCTTTGCCGGAGCCAGGAAGTAGGTCTCCATTCCGCCGGCCTTCTTGTTTTTCGCGGCATTGCAATGCAGACTGACGAAGAGTTTGCCCCCGCTGCGATTGGCAATGCGGGTCCGCTCGGCGAGCGGGATGAAGATATCAGTTTCACGGGTCAGAATGGTCCGGATGCCCTTTTCGCGAAGGACTTTGGCGAGGCGCAGACCGACGTCGAGACAGATTTCCTTCTCTTTCAAGCCTCCGGACCCGATGGCTCCCGGATCCTTGCCGCCGTGCCCGGGGTCGATTACGACGACATCGAGAGCCCAGCGCTCGCGGTCGGCCGCCAGACGCCGGTTCGTTGCGCCGTTATCGACTGCACCCGGTGAAGGTCCTTTAAAGTGGATGGAGTGCGATTCGGGTTCGAACCGGAGTTCGATGCCGGTGAAGCGTTGGATCAACCGGCAGAGCGAGCCGCTTTCTGCAAAGCAGCGCCCGTCTTCCTGCAGTACCGGGAAGAGAAGGTTGCCCGTTTCGGACCCGATGACGACCGCCGCTGTACCGTCATGAAATCGGAGGCTCCTCCCGGAGAGGACGACCTCGAGTCCGGCACTCTCATCCTCGACAACCTGCCCCCCCAGGCGTCTTGCCAGGGCTGCAATATCGATCCACGCACCACTGCCCACCGGTCGCGATGGTATGGTATCGGGTGCGCTGACTCCGGAATGATAACAGAGGACGTAATCGACCTCGCCCTGCGCATAACCGGTTCCGCTGCTGAGCCAAAAAGCGAGCGCAAGGCACGCGGTCGCACCAAACCAGCGCCTGATCACTGCCGGAGCGACAGCGCCGACCATCTCCCGGCAATCGAATCGGCAAGCGACATTACGCAGTCGGCGTAGAAGGACGATTTGTTATACGTCAGAATTGCTTTTCGGCGTCGGATGCGGTCGGGGCTTTCAGGCCAGCCGTTCTTTCTCAAGTAATTTGCGATCGAGGCTCCCGCATCGGCCACCCGGTCGAGGTCGATTACGCCGTCGCCGTTGCCATCCCTGCCATAGGCGCGGTAACTCGACGGGATGAACTGGCAAAGTCCGAAGGCACCGGCAAACGAGCCGGGCGTGGCGAGCGGATCGACGCCGCCGTGGCGTGCCATATAGAGCAGGTCGCGCAACTGGCTTCGCGCCCAGAGTGCCCGGCGGGTGAGCCGGGCGGTCATTTCCGACCGCGGGTAGTCGGGGGGCGGCGATAGGACGGCTTGAATCTCCCGCACATCACCGAGCGCCAGCGTCCAGAAGACGTTGAAGACCGACTCCTTGCCGGTGAAGGTGCCGAAGTTGGTCTCCACCTTCATTATCGCAAGAAGAAATTCGGGTGGAACGCCCCCCTGACCGGCAGCCGGCGCGAGCGCGCTGCGGTGGAGGTTCCAATATGCGATCGACTGCTCGACGGCGTCAAAGGTCAGGTTATGGGCATATAGCGCTTCATGTTCGACAAAGGTCGAATTGCGCACCAGCAGGTCGCCGCGAAATCTCACCCGGCGATCGTCGAGCAGCAGTGCCAGGTGGTCACGATCATCCTGCTTCCAGCCTTGCCGTTCGACCACTTCGAGGAGCATCCGTTTGAGCGATTGAAGATCGGCGGTGTCGGGAACGACCTTCCCGGCGAGGGGCGTTGCGACCCGACCGGCAACCGGCGGACTAACGGTCTCGGCCGGTTTCGCAGTGTTATTCGACCCGACGGGAACATCGACCGGCGGATTCGCATTCTGAAGAGAATCGGTATACGGCTCGACGGTCGGACTCACAATTACGGCCGGGGTCGCTGCGAAAGACTCTGTGGCAGCCACGCTGATAACAGGCTCACTTGCCGGGTTACTTTCCGGATCGGGCGATGCGCTCTCAGGAGTGCCAAACCGCTTGTTCATCCCGTTGATAATCAGGATGACTCCGGCGACGGCAAGGCCAATCGCGACAACGTTCCAGAGGCGGCTCATTTCAGTGGACTGAGAGAAGATTCCAGAGTGAGCGTCCGTCCGGGGAGGTCAAATGTCAATCGCATAGGAATAACTAATATAGCCTTCAAGATCGCCCTTATCAACGGCGTTGAGGTAAGTTTGGGCAGCCATCAATCCAAACCAACTGCGACCCGACTGCCCGACAAGCGAAACCGACCAGCGCATTCCCCGGCCGGATAGGCGCACCACCCGCATCCGGTCGGGCAAACCGGACTCTGAAAGATAAATGGGCAGCGCAGCTGGCGTGTCGAACCAACTTCCGGTGAGGCTTAGTGTGCTACTTCCGGGCAATCCAAGACGTTCGGTCGAAGTCTCGTCTTCGTAGCGAATCAGCCCGAGCCAGCCGGTCTGACGACCGGTCGTCGAAGGTGACCTGTAACCGGTCTCCAGACCGGCGATGAAGGCATGCCCGTAATGCGAACCGTAGTCGGTCCGGTGTAAATAGCGCACCCGGGAGACGTCGGCTCTTTCGATAGCACCGGCTTCGCCGTGCCCGATGACGTCGCGCTGATGCCGGAGGCGAAGCCGCCCCGAGTGGATCGGATTATAAGCGAATTCACCTTCGAGCGAGGCTTTGGATTCAGAGTGTGGCTCGGGGACTGTTACCGTCCGCGCCGGACGGTGCGTTGCTTCGAGGTAGAGCGCCAGTTTGGAGAGTTTGAACAAACGGCCGTCGAATCGAGACTTACGGAACGATCTATGAAGACTTGCCGCAACGCCCTGCAGATTGGACGCTTGATCTCCTATCGGCGATGCTCCGGCGGGATTCCGGTATTCGGGCGGCAGGTCGAAGGCGATCAGATGGAGCGACGGAATATCCCCATCCCGCTTCCGATTCAGCGTAATGCAACGGGCCCGGGTGCGGTTCCGGTCAGAAGCGATCTCCCCGAAAAGTCCGGTGATGCCGGCTTCGAAGCCAAGACTAAGACCGGCCGCACCGGCGTTGCGTCCGGCTAAAGGATAAGGGTAGCGGACGTTCGGCATCGGCTCGAAGGGTGGTTTATACTTCCCCTGCCAGCCGGAGAGTCCGGCGTTTAGGGAAAGGTCACGGGCGATTCGCTCCCGCCACTCTATAGCCCCTCCAACGGCAGACTCGACGACCGAATCACGCTTGCGCGCTTCGCCGGGTGTCCGGTGCAAGCCTCCGTCGGAGAGGCGCTCGATCCGGCCGTCGGGTGTGACGATGGCATCATAGGGTGTCTTCGATGTGAAGAGGAGAACCTCCCAGGCTCCAAATTCGCCTCGAACTCCGACGCCTCGAAAGGACTTATTGAGACGGGTGCCGGATGCCGGGGAGAGGGTCGGGGATGGCTTCCGGTAAAGGGGCGAAGACGGAAATAACGAAAAGTATGCGGGAATCTTACCGACTGCCAACCCCAAGCCGCTTGAAGTATGGAAATCCCCGGCGATAATATGCAGGGACTCGCGGTCGTAGTCGAGGTAGAAGCGGCTTAGGTCATCGAAGCGCGGCTCATATTTATCCTTATCTAAGGTGGCTCCCGCCGACCAATTTGGGTGAGTGGCCTTATAACGTTGGACGATGCCGTAAGGCGAACCATCGTAACGATTCTCGTCAACACGGCTTCCCGGTCCAAACCGGCGGTCGATCCGACCCCTCGCTTGCAGGCGGATTGGGAACCGGCTGCCGGGCGGGGATGCGAAGGCATCGCTCCAGCCGGGCAGGGCTGGCTCGATGAGCATCTCTTCAAGGTCATCCGCTTCGATCCAGTCGATGGGGTAGATGGGAGGTGTCGTCCAGAGGATGTCGGACTGGAGAGGAAGCGGCGAAAGCAAGGTAACTTGAAATGACGCAGCGGCGAGGAGTAACTTGAGGGGAGAGCGACGGAAGCGTCGTTTGCTGGTAGCCATTAAAGACAATATAGACCGGCTCCACACTGGGCACAAGCCGAACGATCGGGCAAAGAAGGGACCTGGTGTGCGGCGGACTTGATTTGCGCTTGTCATCGCCCTATTTTGAAGGCAGGAGTAGTGGAGACCGGCGATATTGCGAGATCCAACTCCCGCCGGATTTGTTATAATTTCCCCAATCCGGCGGCAGGCGTGCAACTGGACGCCCTTGTCCGGTTGCCAATGGGCGGACGGGGACGTCCGCCCGCACTGCTTGGGTTTACCCATTGGGTGAAGTTTTTCATCGGTTGCCGCTGGCTTAGGGTCATACTACAATCTGAAGAGCAAAACGCGTGAGCATTCGTGCACTGGAGCACTGCTTCCCGCAGTTGGAGCGAATAGGGGCTGAAATGCTTCGTCAGCAGGTCCGGGAGTGCTGGCTGATGGCTATTTCCGAGGGCCGCTGGGAAGTTGACGACCTCGAAGCGATTCCCTTTAGTTTTTTGGGAACGCCCGACATATCGCTTGCCGCGCATACCCGCAATGTAACCGATTCGGCTCTGGCGCTGGGGAGGGTGCTGGGTCCAGCCTATGCGGGGCATTTTCGGATCGATTTCGACATTCTGCTTGCCGGAGGATTGCTGCACGACGTCGGCAAGTGTCTCGAGTATGAGCGTCGTCCGGACGGCACATTTGCCGTCAGTCCCGACGGAAGACTTCGCCGGCATCCGATCTCGGGAACTGCACTGGCCGCCCGGTGCGGGCTTCCGGAAGCGGTTCAGCACATTATCGCGGTTCACTCCCGGGAAGGCGACGGCGGATACCGGTCGCCGGAGGCATGGATCGTCCATCACTCCGACTTCGTCAACTTCGAACCGCTTCGCCGCGGAGTGATGCCTTGACACTGCCGATTTGAGATAGATTGCGAGAGTGGCGGAACTGGCAGACGCGCCGGACTTAGGATCCGGTCCGCCCAACGGTGGATGGGGGTTCGACTCCCCCCTCTCGCACCCCAACCATCCGGAACCGGACAGGACTCCGAAATTACCCGACCTTCAGGCGACACCCGCACTACAGACAGCGACCTGATACGCGAAGCGCGCGAGATCAGCGCGGCGACCCGCATCGGTCTCTACTGGAATCTGATCCTCGGAGCGCTAAAGTTTGCCGCTGGACTGTTGGTCGGATCGCTCGCGCTCCTGGCCGATGGATTTAACTCGGTTGCCGACGTCCTGACCGATCTGGCGCTGATCGTCGGCGCCCGAATGGCGGCGCGTCCTCCCGACCGCAGCCACCCCTTTGGGCACGGCAAGATCGAAACCTTTGTCGCGGGGGGCGTTGACATCGGCGTCATCGTCGTTGGAGCCGGCATCGTCTGGAGCGCGGTGGAGGCTTTGATGGGGGGCAGCAAGTCGCCTATCGACGGCGTTCCGGTAGTTTTCGTCTCGGCAGGGACGATCGTCGTCAAGGAATGGCTCTTCCGGCGGACGCGACTCGTAGCGGCGCGCTGCCGCAGCGCTGCGCTGCA
>VGIQ01000004.1 GCA_016867835.1 Calditrichota bacterium
TCGACCCGAACGTCGATCCCATTCCCGCAGATTCTATTCAGTGGAATATTCAGGTGCGCGGCGTCATTCGAGCCTTCGAGCCTAATCTCCCCGAATTATTCCTCGAGCCGCGTCAGGAAGCGACCTTCGAACTAATTCCCTTTAATGCCAACAACGACTCCATCGAGTTCTGGTGGACGCTGAACGAAGCCGACACCCTGTCCACTCAGTCCACTTTGTCCATGTCGTTCCAAGACACCGGCAGGTATGTCGTGAGCGGGTATGCGCGAGAGCGGGTGAGCGAGGATGAGTGGGAGGAGGACGTGCAGGTTTGGGTTGTCAATGTCCATTCTCTAAGTGCTGGACTGGATCCCCGCCTGCGCGGAGATGACGAGGGGGAAAGCGGGGATGACGAGGGGAAAAGCGGGGATGACGGGGGGGGAAGAAGGGATGACGCGCCACTCTCGCTTACGATTGCTCCGAATCCCTTCAACGATCAGGCGACGGTGACGATTGATCTTGGAGGGCGGGCATTCCTGCCTGCCCTAAGGGCGGACAAGAATGTCCGCCCTCCAAGTGCGCAAGTGGGGGGTCTCTTGCCGGTCCGGCTCAGCCTCTACGCGCTCGACGGCCGGGAAGTCCTTCGCCTCCACGATGGCCCTCTATCCCCCGGCACCCATCAGTTCAGATTCTTCACTTCGTTCAAAATGACTTCGGGGATCTACTTCCTGCGCTTTGGCACCCCCGGCCAGTCTATCACGAAAAAAGTGCTATTGGTCAAGTAGTTGCTCTCGTATGCAGGGAGCTGGATTTTAAAGTCCTGGTCCCGAACATTGATAATGTTTAACAGGCCTTAAGCGGACTACTACACTTCCCTATCTTCCCCGCCCGCAGGGTCGCCCGAAAGCCGGTCAGCCAAATCACCCAACAGCGGCAATCTGAACGGACGGCCATTAAACGCCGCCCATATCCCCAAAACCGCCATCACCAACACCGCCAGCCAGAGAATCTTGTAAAAGGTCGGCACGGTAACCAAGAAGAGGACGACCTCAACTGCAAAGAGGATCATCCCTTGCCGCGCATGTTCCCTAAGTTCCGGCTTTTCACGGCTCTGCGACCATGTGTAGAGGCAGAAAACCGGCACATAGGCAAGCATCGTCTCCCAGGGAATCTCGGTCGTCTCCGGGACTGCCTCACCTTCGAGGTCGTGACGGGGGGGTCGGTCTGAATCGTCCATAGTGATGTTAATGTTAAAGCGAACTGTAGGAGGGTGATTGGCGATGGCCGACTAACAGTGCCAGCCTATGACACATTGTATCACAATGTCGCTCACCCGATTGACATTAGCATTGGCATTATCATTAGTCTGCTTCGTCCCTCAGCATCGGGCGGCACTCTTCAAGAATCTCCTCGACTGCAATGGCTATCGACGATGGATCGACGAAGTTCCGTGCACCGGTCCAGCGGTTTTTTAATTCAACGGTGCCGGATGCGAGGTTGCGCGGAGAGACGATTACCTGAGCCGGAGCGCCCATCAAATCGGCATCCTTCATCTTGACGCCGGCGCGGGCGTCACGGTCGTCAAGCAGCACCGCAAGACCCTCTTCTTCAAGCAGCATCTCTATATCCCCGGCTACCCGCGTGACATCGTCTTCGCCGCTTCCGAGTGGAATTATTACCGCATCGACTGGCGTAAGCGCGCTGTTCCAACGAATGCCATCGCCATCGGCCTGGCCTTCGACCGCCGCTGCAAGTATGCGTTCGATTCCGATGCCGTAACTGCCCATCACAATCGGCCGCTCGCCCCCGCTTTCGTCGAGATAGACCGCCCCCATGGCCGAGGAATACTTCGTGCCGAGTTTGAAAATGTGCCCGAGTTCAATGGCGCGAATAAGCCTTAAGCCCTGACCGCAGACCGGGCAGCCTTCGCCTTCGCGCACTACGCGTAGATCGACATATTCGTCCGGACGGGCGTCGCGCGCCAGATCGAGGCCGGATACGTGGTGATCGGCACGGTTGGCGCCGGTGATCATCCCGACGGCATCCTCAAGCCTGAGGTCGGCATAGACCGGCATGGTCCGGTTTCCATGCGGACCGATATAGCCGACTTCGACGCCGAGCCATTCCCGGACTTCATCGGGATGAGCCGGCCGGACCAGTCCTCCAGCAGCCTTCATCAATTTCGCTTCCGAGATTTCGTCGTCGCCGGCTACGAGCGCCATAAGCGGCCCGCTGCCGGTGGCAAAGATGAGCGTCTTGACCATCCGAGAAGGGTGAACCTGCAAATATGCTGAGACTTCATCGACGGTGCGCTGTCCCGGTGTGGCAACTTCGTTGAGGGTTCCTGCCTCCCCTTGATCGGGCTTTTCAACTACCGATGAAGCCACCTCGATATTTGCCGCATAGCCGCACGATGGACAACGCGCAATGGTATCCTCGCCGGCGTCAGATTCTACCATAAACTCCTGCGACTGGGCTCCTCCCATAAGCCCTGACGATGCTCCGACAATGAAGTAGTCGAGTCCGGCGCGTTGAAATATGCGCTCATAAGCCTGCCGGTGCAGGTCGTAACTGCGGTCGAGGCCCTCTTCGTCGCGGTCGAGGCTATAGGAATCCTTCATGATGAACTGGCGCATCCGGAGCATACCGCCGCGGGGGCGGGGTTCGTCCCGGAACTTGGTCTGAATCTGAAACCAAATCTGCGGCAGGTCGCGCCACGAGCGAATTTCACCCCGGGCGGTGGCGCAAACGACCTCCTCGTGCGTCGGCGCAAGGCAGTTGATGCGGCCTTTACGGTCGGTAAGGCGGAAGAGTTCTTCGCCGAAATCGGTCGCGCGACCGGTTTCATTCCAGATGTCGATCGGATTAAGCGCGGGAAAGTGGAACTCCTGCCCTCCGATCCGCTCCATTTCCTCGCGGACGATCTGCTCGGCCTTTCGGGCCGCGCGCCAGCCGAGCGGCAAAAATGTCCATATGCCGGCCGAAAGCGGCCGGACCAGCCCGGCGCGCAGCAACAACTTGTGCGACGTAGCCACGGCGTCGGAGGGCGTTTCCTTCAGCGTCGGCGCGAAATACTGGGAACGGAGCATTAGAGTGGTGAGGAATCCTATGTGATGTTATCCTGCACAATTTAGGCTCTTCTTCACCATTCCGCAAGGTGTTATTGTGGCGACGTGCAGGCTGCAAAAGGGCGGTGTCGCTTCCCTGTTGACTCAAGTGAACACCAGAGGGTATATTGCAGATAGGTTATGGCGACCGTTTCAACCCCACATGCCGCGGCTGCAACCGGCGCACTTGCTCGAATCCCGGCATTGTCTGCACTTCTGCCTGACTGTCTGGTCGCCGGAGACAATCTACCACTCCTGCGCCGGATGGAGCCGTCGTTTGTCGATCTGATCTATCTCGACCCGCCCTTCATGAGCGGGAGACGCTTTGGCAGCGCCTTCGATGACCGCTGGAACAAACCGGATTCGAGCGCTGCAGAGGACGGGGAGTCCGCCGCTATGCCTCTCGCGATAGGGGAACTGATCGATTGGGTCTCCCGCCGGATAAGTCGGTCGCACGGTCGCTACCTGACTTTCATCGCGATGCGGCTGGTCGAATGCCACCGGATATTGAAACCGACGGGCAGTTTGTATCTCCACTGCGATCCGACGGCGGGAGCCTACTTGCGACTGCTCGCCGACGCGATCTTCGGACCGCTCCAGTTTCGAAACGAAATCGTCTGGGCCTACCGGAGCGGCGGATCCACAGCGCGGCGCTTTGCCCGCAAACATGACACGATACTCTATTACGCTCGCGACGCAGAGAGGTGCTTCTTTCAAGTGCAGGTCGAAAAGTCCTATAACCGCGATCTAAAGCCCTATCGCTTTAGGGGCGTAGCCGAGTCGCAGGACGAGATCGGCTGGCACACCCTGGTCCGCATGCGGGATGTCTGGGAGATTCCGATGGTAGGTCGCACGTCAAAGGAACGAACCGGTTGGCCGACTCAAAAACCGGAGGCATTGCTCGCGCGCATTATCGCCGCATCGTCAATGGAGGGTGATCTGGTGCTCGACCCCTTCTGTGGCAGTGGAACGACTATCGCCGTCGCCGCGCGGCTCGGTCGAAGGTGGATCGGCATCGACCTGAACCCGGCTGCAATCGATATCGCACAATCGCGACTCAGTGCAGGCGACGCCACTCGAAGATCATAGTGCCCCACACCATCGCCGAAAGGATCCTCGCCGCTCACTCTGGGCAGGCTGAGGTCGAGCCCGGACAACTCGTAACCGCCCGGCCCGACCGGCTGATGTCGCACGACAACGCCGCACTGGTGATCCGACACTTTCGCGAAATCGGCGTCGAGCGCGTCTTCGATCCGGCGCGTATAGTAATACCGCTCGACCACCGCGTCCCCGCCGAGTCCGAGCGCACCGCTGCGGCGCACAAAGCGATTCGCGAGTTCGTTTCCGAGCAGGGTATCGAGGCGTTCTACGACATTCGCGAAGGCATTTGTCATCAGGTGATGATCGAACGCGCCCACGCTCTGCCCGGCGAGTTGATCCTCGGCACCGACAGCCATACGACCTCCTACGGCTGCCTCGCCGCGGCTTCGACCGGCATCGGCGCAACTGAAATGGCCGCCGTCTGGGCCACCGGAGAACTCTGGCTAAGAGTGCCGACGACCATACGGGTAGAAACGAAAGGCATCTTCGGCCCTATGGTAGGTGCCAAAGACCTGGCGCTGCATCTGCTCGGGCTTTTGACTGCGCGCGGCGCCGACTACCGGTCGGTCGAATACTATGGCGAAGCCATTACTTCATTGGACGTCTCAGGTCGGTTCACGCTCTGCAACATGGCAATGGAGATGGGTGCCAAGTTTGCCATCGTCCCCTTTGACCAGCAAACGGCAGCCTATCTTGCCCGGCGGACAAAAAGCGAATTGAACGCTGTCTATGCGGATCGAGGCACCAACTATGAACGGGTCGTCGAGGTCGATTTGAGCCGCCTCGATCCGCAGGTGGCACTACCGCATCATCCGGACCGCGTGGTGCCGCTGCGAGATGCCGCCGGTCTTAGGCCCGACCAGATCGTCATCGGCTCCTGCACCAACGGGCGCATCGACGACCTCGAGATCGCGGCTCGGATCATTGGAGGAAAAACCCTCTCCCGGCACATCCGGCTCCTGATCGTCCCCGGTTCGCGAGAGGTCTATCTTGAAGCCCTTAGGCGCGGTGTCATCGAAGCCCTCGTCGAAGCCGGTGCGGTCATTCTCAATCCCGGCTGCGGACCTTGCCTGGGAGCCCATCAGGGACTACTTGCCCCAGGCGAAAAGTGTCTTGCCACAACCAACCGCAATTTCAAGGGCCGGATGGGGAGTGGCGACGCGGAGGTCTATCTCTGCAGCCCGGCCGTAGCCGCTTCGACGGCGGTGTGCGGCGAAATCCCGTCTTCACTTGCCGACGTATGCTAAAGACCATCCGCATGGTCGCTTCCGGTCGGGTGCAGGGAGTCGGGTTTCGCGCTTTCGTCAAGGATGCTGCCGATGACTTCGGCCTGACCGGCTATGTGCAGAACCTCTTCAACGGCGAAGTCCGGGTCGTAGCGACCGGCGAGGAAGCCTTTATCAACCGCTTCATCGACATCATCCGCCGCGGCAACGGACACTCACGAATCGAAGCACTTGAAATCGACTACCTTGATCGGACGGAAAGCAGCACCAACTTCAGCATCAAGAGGACGGAATAGAACCAAATCACTCCCAAAAACTGTTGATCTTCGACGTCGATGGGACGCTTACCGACTCCGCCGGTCTAACCCGCGTCGCGCTTGAACGTGCAGCCCGTGAGATCTATGCTATCGATAACGCCACCCGCGGCATCACGGCCTATGGCCAGACCGACGTCAACATTTTTAGTGAGATTCTGGTCAATAACCGCCTCGCGGTCGAGGACTTTGAGGATCACTTCACCCGTTTCACCGGACGATATGTTACATTACTGGAGGAGATTCTCTTCGCTTCTCCCCGTCCGCGCCTCCAGCCCGGGGTGAAGGATTTGCTCCTCCGCCTGGTGCGCGAGTCGGGAATGAATATGGTTCTGGGAACCGGCAACATCGAGCCGGGGGCGCGCCTCAAACTGAAGCGGCATGGCATCGACCACTACTTTCCAACCGGCGGCTTCGGCAGCGACAGCGGCGTCCGCGCCGACCTCATCCGAATCGCCTATGAACGGGGCTGCCGGCACTTCGGGATTCCCTTTCCGCTTAAGGATGTCTGGGTGATCGGCGATACTCCCAACGATGTTGCAGCCGGACGCGCGCTCGGGTCGAAAATCCTCGCCGTCGCAACCGGGATGTACGCGCGAGCTGAACTCGAGACCTGTCAGCCGGATGCGTTGATGGATGACTTTTCGGACAACGACCGGTTCATCGATGTGATTCGGAACGGGTAGACGGTGGGCATCACGACTGTTAATGGGTGCAATAATAGTGGTATTTATCAGTGGGACAGACATTCCTGCCTGTCCTATGGACGGACAAGAATGTCCGTCCTACTGATACTACTATATGGCGCCCCTATTAATTATATCACGAGCCGCAGTATTACCTTGTTGCGTCCCCCCGCTTCGTGGGGGGAGTATTGGATATAATCCGCATCTTTTTGATATGAAGTCTCTAACCCGCTACAAGACCTTCAACACCACGCGCAAGCGCGATTACATCAACATCACTGCAGAGGTGCGGAAGGTCGTTAAGGAGTCCGGTATCGCCGAAGGTATGATCCTCGTCTCGGCGATGCACATCACGGCTGGTGTCTATGTCAACGATGCTGAAGATGGTCTCATTGCCGATATCGACGACTGGTTGGAACGCCTTGCGCCCTTTGCTGATTATCGCCATCACCGGACCGGCGAAACCAACGGCGACGCACACCTGAAAAGCCTCCTTGTTCACCATCAGGTTGTCGTCCCCATAACGAAGGGCGACCTTGACCTTGGACCTTGGCAGCAAATCTACTATGCCGAGTTCGACGGCAGGCGCCCCAAGCGCCTGATTATGAAGGTGATGGGTGAATAACGTCGCCCCTGCCGAGCGTATCGGAAGCGATGCGGAGTGGTACTTCATTTTTCTACCTTCGGCAGGAGGACCCGCAGAATGGACTCTTTATGACTTGCGACGATCTGAGTTCCTGCATCCCAAAGTGGTGCTGAAATCGGATCACAGAAGTCTGGTTGGGCTGGTAGAAATTGAGGGGCGCAAGTTAGTCGTCAAACGGTTTATCTTGCAGGAAACCTGGTGGTGGTTCCAGTTCACATCGATCTTTTCCTCATCACTGGGAGAAATTGCTCATCGTAATGCCTTCGCCTTGAGTAAGTTGGGTATTGCCACCCCGGTGCCGATGTTCCATATTCTTAAACGCAGAGGCCGCATGTGCACCGGTGTATGTTTGGCTTATCCTTTCATCGAGGGTCGCCCGGCAACCATGGATGATGCGCCTGCGATTGTCGAGTTTATCAAGCGTATGCACAGGGCAGATTGGATCCATCGCGATCCGCATCCGAATAACTACCTCGTTACCAGTAGGGGCTTGGTGGCGCTGGATCCACTCCGCGCCCGGCATAGCCGCAGCAGGTACCTCAAGGCTTACGATGTGATGTTGCTCGAGCACGACCTTCCCGATGCGGTGGAACTCTACGGACGAGGCGATTTGGGCATATATTATCACCTGGCGGTAGCAGGCCATAATCTTGTCCGCTCCTGGCGCGGCCTGAAAGCAGTCGCGAGGAGGATGTTTGGTTCCACTTGAGGTATGGTTACTAATTTTCACCCTGAACGAAGTGAAGGGTCTCCTCCGGACGAGATGCTTCACTGCAATCAGCATGACATTATAGGAAGTATCGGCACTGATATTGGCATTAGCATTGACATTGCATTAGCATTGACATTATCATTATGGAAGATCTAACCCGTATCGGAGCGCTCCTGCCGGGGATCATCGGCGGCCTTTTGACAGCGATCGTCTGTGGAGGATTGATCGGGCTTGAGCGTGGAATGCGCCGTAAGGCGGCGGGGCTGCGGGACTACATACTGGTCTGCTTCGGCGCAGCGCTCTACATGATGTCCGGCGAACTGCTCGGCATCAGTCGCGGCGAAGGCGGCACCCCCGATCCCTCCCGCATTGCGGCGCAGATCGCGACCGCTATCGGCTTCCTCGGAGCCGGCGTCATTATCCACCGGCGCGGAGAGGTCGGTGGAATCACAACCGCAGCAGCGATCTGGGTGACCGCTGCCATAGGGATCGTCATCGGTGCGGGATATCCCCTGCTGGCGCTCATGGTAACCGGCGTCGTCCTGATGGCGTTGACTCTGCTCTACGGCGTGGAAGAGCGGTTAAGCCGCGCCCATCGCAAGTCGTTGCTCTTGAAAATCGTACTCCGCGAAGACACCGGCGAGGTCCGGGAACGGATCCAAACAGCCCTCCAGCGGCAGGGAGTGCAAATCGACGCCGTCCGCGCTGAGCGCGTTCCGAACGGCACCAAACTGACCATAACGGCGATGACCGGAGAAGATCCGAGAGCCTTGTTGGAATTGCTCTGGGTGACGCCGGGCGTCGTCGAAGTCGAACATTAGCATTACTACTTGGTGCCGTTAGTTCTTGTCTTCTCCCCCCTGCTTCGCGGGGGGAGATAAAAGGAGGGGCAATATGGGATTGCACTTCTACCCCCCTATAGTCCCCCCGCTGAGCGGGGGGACAAAACAAATGATACTGCACCCATAAATAACTTCTTCCTTAGACTCATCTTGTTGATAATAAAGGGGATCATCTATGCACCGTTTTCTCTATCTTTTCGTCATTCTCGCCGCGCTCTTCCTGATCGGCGCCGACCAGAAGGAGACGCCCGCCAAAGCCGGCAGCGGCGGCTACCTGCCGGTTCTATCCGGCGACAGCCAAGCCTGCATCGAATGTCACCGCAGTGAGAACCCCGGTATTTACCAGCAATGGGGCGCGTCGAAGCACTACGGCGCCAACGTCGGTTGCTACGAATGCCATAAGGCCGACAAGAACGACGCCGACGCTTTCGACCACAACGGCTGGATGATTTCTATCATCGTCTCCCCGGCCGACTGCGCCAAGTGTCATCAGCAGGAGGTGGCAGAGTTCTCTGCCAGCCATCACTCCCGTGCCGCCGAAATCCTCGGCTCGCTCGACAACGTTCTGGGCGAGGTCGTCGAAGGGCCGGCTGCGGCGGTCTTAGGCTGCAAGCAGTGCCACGGCTCGGAGGTGAAGGTCGTCGGCAACGGCAAACTCCACCCTGACACCTGGCCTAACACCGGAATGGGCCGGATCAATCCCGACGGCACGAAAGGCTCCTGCACGGCTTGCCATACCCGGCACGAGTTCTCGGTCGCCCAAGCCCGCCAACCGGAAAACTGCGGCCGCTGCCACCTCGGCCCCGACCACCCTCAGAAGGAGATTTACGAGGAGTCGAAACATGGCATCGCCTACTATGCCAACATCGATCGGATGAATCTGAACAATTCAAAGTGGGTGCTTGGCGAAGACTACACCGCGGCTCCGACCTGCGCCACTTGCCACATGTCGGCGACACCCGACCTGCCGCTGACCCACGACGTCGGCTCGCGCATCAGTTGGACGCTCCGGCCGGCTATTTCGGAGAAGGTCGATGCGCCTTACATCAAAGCCGGCAAGAAAGTCAAACCGTGGCAGGAACGGCGCGCCGATATGAAGAAAGTCTGCAGCGTCTGCCATACACCGGACTACGTCAACTCGTTCTACCACCAGTTCGACAACGTCGTCGAACTCTACAACACCAAGTTCGCCCTTCCCGGCCGCGACCTGATGGCTGCGATAACCGATGCCGGGCTGATCACCAGCGATATCCCGTTCGACGACGAAATCGAATGGACCTGGTATTTCCTCTGGCACCACGAGGGTCGTCGAGCGCGAATGGGGGCTTCGATGTTCGCTCCCGACTATACCCAGTGGCACGGCTTCTTCGAAATTGCGCACCGGTTCTACACCGAACTGATACCGCAAGCCAAAGAACTGGCGCATAAAGCCCGGGAAGCGGGGAAGATCGCGGCAGCGGATAAGGTCGAAGCGAAGGTGAAGGAGATCCTTGCGATGCCCGACCACCAGTGGTCTATAGGGAAGATGCCGCCGGAGGAGAAAGCACGGCGTCAGAAGGCGTCGGAAGAGTTCAAGAAGCGCTACGTTCAGTAGGAGCGAGGCGAAGGCAGTTCAACCTGCCGTTGCATTCCCGGAGGGTGGACGGGGGCGTCTGCCCGGCTAAAAGAGTTGCCTTGGAGGGCGGACATTCCTGTCCGCCCTGAGATATCCTTCAATTTCCTTGCCTCGTGGCAGGCGGACGAGGCGTCCGCCTGCCCAATCCGGACGGGCGGAATGTCGCGGGCAGTATCCCGCAATCCGTCACTTCTGTCACTCCCGTCACTTCCTTCACCAAATAAAAGGGCTGCCAGTCCTCTGTCGCTACCAGTCCCAGGAAAGAACAGATCCCCGATAAATCGGGGAGTCACCAGTTTCCTGTTGTTGCCAGTCCCCTGACGCCACTAGCCCTCCGTCGCTGCCAGTCCCCTGTCGCCACTAGCCCTCCGTCGCTGCCAGTCCCCTGTCGCTCAGATGCCAAACCGGACATTGATGACATCGCCATCCTTTACGATGTAGTCCTTCCCTTCAAGGTGCAGTTTGGCTTGCTCCTTCAAGCGGGCGTGGCTCCCACCGGCAGCGACCAGATCGTCCCAACGGCAGACCTCGGCGCGAATAAACCCCCTTGCAATGTCGTCGTGAATGGCTCCGGCGGCGGTTACGGCGTTCGACCCGGACGGTATCGCCCACGCGGTGGTGTCCTTGTCGCCGGTGGTGAAGAAGGTGATCATGCCCATCAGGTCGAAGGTGGCGCGAATGATCCGGTCGAGCGCCGGCAGGTCGTAGCCAAGGTCAGCCATGAAGGGAGCGCGCTCCTCCGGGTCGAGTTGCGCGATCTCGGCTTCGATTTCGCCTGCCGCCGAGACCCAGCCGACCTGACGGACCAGACCGGGGAAAGCGGCTTGTAACTGCTGAAGCCGCGCGCCAGCCCCTGCTGCACCCTCCTCACCCAGATTGAGCACCACCAGAAGCGGCTTGAGGCTCAGGAAGGCATAGCCTCGCAGAGCTTTATCGTCGGTCGCGTCGAAAGCGAGTTCCCTTAACGGTCTTTCCGCCGCAAGTCCATCGCGGCAACGTTCCAACAAGTCCGCTTCCCGCCGGGACGCTTCGTCGTGCATTCTCGCGAGTCGCTCGAGGCGCTTTTCGGCGGTTGCCAGATCGGCCAGAATGAACTCCAGTTCGGTCTCCAGCAGGTCCCGCGCCGGATCGATACTCCCCGACGGATGCGGCACTCCCGCCGCAGCGAAGTCGCGCAGCACCAGCGCCAGCATCGAAACCGCCCGCAGTTCGCCGAGCAGTGCGGGAGGATAAGGCTCGGTCCGGTCGCCGGTGTGCGCCGCGCCTGGGATGTCGAGATACTCGACAGTCGCCGGGACGATCTTGCGCGACCTGGAGACGCGGGCCAGTTCGTCCCGCCGCGGATCCGGAAGTTGCGCTATGCCGTGCTGCACTTCACGACGGCTCTGAACCGGATCCGGCAGCGGTGATCCGGTCAGGAGGGAGAAGAGCGTCGATTTGCCGGAGAGCGGCTTGCCGACGATTCCGCAACGCATATGATGTCCTTTCGTGGCTGGCGGATGCCCTCGACCGCCAGCCCAATTCGGGGGGACGAGGGCGTCCCCTACATATTAGACGCAGTCGTCATTCCCGCGCAGGCGGGAATCCAAGCAAGCCAAATCAAGGATGGATCCCCGTCTTCACGGGAATGACCAAACGTCTTCATTCCCGCGCCGAGCCTGCCTCCAGCAAAGGCGCAGGCGGGACTTGAACAGGGACGCAGCAAGCGGACAATCCAGTCCGAACTTTCTCACTTTCCCACTTGCATACTTTCCCACTTCCCAAAAAGCAGGGAATCCGCGCGTGACGGATTCCCTGGCCGGCAATACGAGGGTTCGGCCGGTTACCGGACGCTGGAGCGGAACTCCTTGCCCGGGACGAACTTCGGCACCTTCTTCGCCGGTATTTTGATTTTGGCGCCGGTGGCCGGGTTGCGACCCGGTCGCGCCTTGCGCTTCAGGACCCCGAAACTCCCGAAGCCGACCATCGACACTTTGTCTCCCTTGGCAACCGCGCGCATGATCGTGTCGGTGAACGCCTTCAGCATCGCTTCGGCGGTCTTCTGTGTCGCGCCCGACTTGGTCGCGATCGTTTTGACGAGATCGGTTTTGTTCATACGCTTTCCAGTATAACGGACAGACCAGGGTGGCGCGGCATCGTAAGGCCCTCTTTGCCGGGGGATGCAGCACCAAAAGGCAATATAAGTCGAACCTTTAGGGTCTGTCAAGGGCTGCGGCCTTTTCCGCGCGAAAAAAGGAGGGCTTGAAGAATCCCCATTTCCCGTCGCGTAGCGGCGGATTCCGATCCGCCGAACGGATGAAGGCGATTCGCGTAGCGGCGGATAGGGCGATAGTTTGTGGTGTCAGGTGTCTTCACCTGACACCCGCCGTCGGGTGGGGACACCCGACGGCACAATGAATCCGCCGAAATGATGAAGGCGATACGCGTAGCGGCGGATTCCGATCCGCCGAACGGATGAAGGCGATTCGCGTAGCGGCGGATAGGGCGATAGTTTGTGGTGTCAGGTGTCTTCACCTGACACCCGCCGTCGGGTGGGGACACCCGACGGCACAATGAATCCGCCGAAATGATGAAGGCGATACGCGTAGCGGCGGATTCCGATCCGCCGAACGGATGCGGGCGATTCGCGTAGCGGCGGATAGGGCGATAGTTTGTGGTGTCAGGTGTCTTCACCTGACACCCGCCGTCGGGTGGGGACACCCGACAGCACAATGAATCCGCCGAAAGGATCGGGCGATTCGCGTAGCGGCGGATTCCGATCCGCCGAACGGATGCGGGCGATTCGCGTAACGGCGGATAGGGCGATAGTTTGTGGTGTCAGGTGTCTTCACCTGACACCCGCCGTCGGGTGGGGTCACCCGACAGCACAATGAATTTTCGAATGAAGAACGCCAAAGGCTTGACTTGTGCTCCGGCTTTCCTTAACTTTAGGCGCTTTCGGATCCGGATTCCACGATCATTAACGATCGAGTCCATATAGAGGGAGTACGTATGCCTGCCTTCAAGCCGGCGGCTCGTGCCGCCCGGATCGCGGCAATCCTTTCCTGCCTGTTGCCGCTAACGCTTTATTCTGCAGTTGTTACCGAGGAAGGCTCGCTGCTTGAGTTCTTCTCCGGCGAGGGTGTATATCAGGGCGCCTACGACAACTGGATCAGCCACACCGTCGAAGCCGATCAGGTCGGCTGGCCGCTCAATTTTGCCCCCCCGAACTCGACCGCGAGACCAACGGCTTCGGGACGTTTCGCCTCATCGACGACCTCCCCAGCCCGCAGCAAGTCCTCGCCGACCTAAACGCCATAGCCGCGGCGTTGCTGGCTAATGACCCTGAAGGAGCCGACGCCATTCGCGCGAGCGCGTGGTTTGCCAACTACTTCGAGGTGATTCGTCTGACCGACGGGAACAGCGCCTACCTGATGCTGCGCGAAGTGCTTAATGACAACTACTTCGATGACAACGGCACCCCGGACGATGCGACCGATGACGTGCGCGGCAGTTTCGATCTCGGCTGGGGGCTGCTGGTAGTGAAGGTGAACGCTCTCCACCCGGCGGTCGCGGTTCAGGTCGTCCATCCATCGACCGACTTCATCTCTCCGCACGTTGCACTCGATGCTTTTCTGACCCTCGACGCCGGAACGTTGATGGTGAGCGGCGTCTCGCGCAACGCTGCCTGGTCGGGGCAGACTTACGATTCTGACTCATCGCTCTCGGATCCGTCGCGAAACGGACGCACCGCGCTGCAGGAGTGGAATCTGGCGATGCTCAGCGCCCGCCCCGGGACGTGGTCGATTCAGGTGCATAGTTACAACGCCTACAACTCGAACGGCACCCCGGCGCACGTCGGCGTCAACTCGGTGCAACTCTCATGGGAGCGCGAGAACCGGGCAGATCCGAACCTGCCGATGATGAGTTGGGACCACAATGACCTGATCAGTTTGACGCCCGACCCGGCGGTTCCGCAGAGTGAAGCCTGGCCCTTCGCAGCGGTCGGAATCGGATCCTACTACACCGCCTACTATCCCGGCAACTACAAGTGGCGCGGCCAGACGACCATTCCCAACAACGTCGATCTGCCCGGGACCGCGTCAAACTGCCAGATGGTAGCGTCGCATGTAGGGCATCACTTCACCTATGATCTCGAGAACTGGCTCCATATGGAACTCGACGAGTTCCCCGACGTGGCTGCAGCGACCGGGATGTCCATTGCGGAGTTCTACGGCTACACCGGGCCCGGCTCGGGCGTCCCGACCTGGCGCAACTTTCAAGCCGTGGTTCACTACTACCGCCCAATCTTTACCGCTGCCCGAGCCTGGCTCGATCAGGCGCCCGCAGTGCCGTCGCTGGTGCAGGAGAGCGCTTCATTCGACAACTTCTATATGGGCAGCACTGCTGGAGCGACGGCTTACGATAACTGGGTGAGCCACATTTCGGAAGGGATTGCCCAAGCCGGCTACAACGACCATGGACCGGCGCAACTCGACCGGCAGACGAACGGCTTTGGCCGTTTCGAGGTGATCAATTCCGAAATCGGCGGTGATGTCGTGCTAAAGGTGTTGAAGGAGGCATCCCGGCGGCTCGTGACCGGCGATGAAGCAGGAGTGCGGTATCTGCTGCGCAACGCCGGACTCGGCACGAGGTATCAGTTGGTGCGTCTCACGGATGGCGATGCGACCTACCTGATCCTGCGTGAAGTCCTGAATAACAACTATTTCGACGACAACGGCACGGAGACGGCCGCAGACGATGTTCAGGGCAGTTTCGACCTCGGCTGGGGACTGTTTGCCGTTCGTCTCGACGCCCCCCGGGCGCAGATCATTATCGAAGCGCCGCATCCATGTGACGACTACGTCTCGCCGGCGCTGGCGCTCGACGCCTTTCACACCCTTGGCGCCGGAGTCCTGATGGTCAATGGCGCCGGCCGCGAGGTTGCCTGGACGGGAGTGACTCCCTACACCAATTCCAAGTCGCTTTCCGATCCGACCCGCAACGGGCGCACCTGGTTCAATGTGATGCACCAGGCGGCGGTCGATCTGCTCGATCAGGAGTTGACGATTCAGGTGCATAGTTACGACAGCGACGGACATCCCAACAGCCGCTGTGGAGAAATCTCCGCCGCCGACGACTACTATCCCAATGCGCCGCTGATGGATGCCGGGACGCACTTCGATCTGGTCAGTTTGACGCCGCTCTACCCGGTCCCGGCTAATTCGATCGGCGCCGGCAATCATGCTGCCGTCCGGGTCGATGATTACTACGGCGTCTATTACGGCGGCGGATACCGCTGGAACAACGACAACAACATCGTCATCTCGAACTACATCGAGCAGCCCGGATTCGGCTCCAATCAACAGATGCTCTACTCCCATGCCGGACACAACGCCCAGAGCGACCCGGAAAACTGGCTCCACTTCGAACTCGACGAGTTCCCCAACGTCATCACCGAGAACATTATCTCGTTCTATGGCGGCGCGGATGCGGTTCCTACCTTTGCTGACTTCACAAACGAGGTGCAGTTCTTTCATCCGATCTTCGACGCCTTGGAGCGCTACTTCCAGGGCCCCGGAGAGCAAGTGTTAACGATTGCGCCATCATCCGAGCAGACGATCATCGGCACCCGGCAGGGGAGTCTTGCCGAGGTCTCAGCAAGCGACAACGGCTATGAGGTCCTGACCGAAGTCGTCTCGGGCGGCCAGCCTGCTCGGCGGTATAGTTACCTCGAGCACATCTGGACCTTCAGTTTGACCGGCTATGACCTCAGTCTGGCAGTCGAAGCGTTCCATAACAGCAACAACGAGAACGACCACTTTGTCTTCGCCGGGTCGTTCGACGGGCAGAACTATACCGAACTGCTGACCGTGACCAAGGTTGCAGATGACAACACACCCCAGGTGGTTGCCATCAACGGCTCCGCAACGGGCAGTTTCTACCTCCGGGTGCGCGACACCGACCGAACGCAAGGCCGCACCGGGCTTGACCGCCTCTCGGTCGATCATCTCGCGCTCACTTACACCGTCGGTGAGGCACCGGCAGATCAGTATATGGCTGTGGCAGGGATTGCGCTATCGTCAAGAGTTGTGAAGCGCAATACGACGGTAACGGGCATTGTTACCATTCAGTCCGAGAACGACAACCCGGTGCCGGGAGCAGTCGTCTCGGCGCGCTGGAGCGGCATCTATTCGGCCAACGTCAACGGCACGACGGATGGCAACGGGCAGGTGTCGTTTGTAACGCCCCAGATCCGGGACGCCAGTGGCGATATCGTCCTGACCGTGCTCGACGTCGTCAAGGAGGGACTGACCTACGATCCCAACCTGAATGCCGTCTCGAGCGCAACCTTGCGGGTCGGCAATCAGGGCGGCAGCATCGCTACAGGTCCGGACATGCCGCAGGTTTATGCCATCGGCAGCGCCTTCCCGAACCCGTTCAATGCGAGTGTGAACTTGCAAGTTGCGCTGCCTGAGGCGGCTCTCTTCCACCTTGCGCTCTACGACATGCAGGGAAGAAGGGTAGCGACGCTGCTCGAGGGGGTTCGACCGGCCGGGTGGCACCGGGCGGTCTGGACGGCAGGAACGTCCCCGGCGGGGAACTATGTGGTGGTGCTGCGGGCAGGTGAACGCATCCGTGCCACGCAGGTCATTACCTTGACGAAGTAGTAGGGGGAACCCTAATCAATGCGATCGCCCCGCTGGAATGACCTTCCGGCGGGGCGCTTTGCATTAGGCGGAGTTTCGCGGTCAACTGCCCTTCGGTGACCGCGGCCTAACTCTGCTTATTCTCATCAACACCGATATCAGCGGTCATCACTATGAGGAACGCAGTGACAAAGCAATCTGGACCTTACCCCCCACCCTCGGCGTAAAGTGATGGCAGGCCGAAAGATTCCACTGCGGCACCAGCCCGGTAATCCGCTCCCAGACCCCTTCTGCGAGGTCGCTGAAGACCTTCGCCTGAGCCGATCCGGGGGCGGCTTCCACCACCGGACGTCCCTCATCCCCGGTCTTCCGGAAGACTGGATCGAGCGGTATCTCCCCAAGAAAGTCAACCCCCAGCGTCGCTGCCGTCTCGGCGCCGCCGCCCGCCGAAAAGACGTCCGTCCGCTCACCGCAATGCGGGCAAACGAAGTAGGACATATTTTCCAATATCCCCAAGACCGGGATGTTGACCTTGCGAAACATCTGCAATCCGCGCCTCGCGTCGATCAGCGCCACATCGGACGGCGTGGTCACAATCACCGCGCCATCGACCGGCACCTGCTGCGCCAGCGTCAACTGCGCGTCGCCGGTGCCGGGCGGCAGATCGACCACCAGACAGTCCAGAGTCCCCCAATCGACATCGTGCAGAAACTGATCGATAGCCTTCATCACCATCGGCCCGCGCCAGATCATCGGCGCGTCTGAGGGAATAAAGAAACCGATCGATATCACCTTCAGGCCAAAGGCTTCCGCCGGCCGGATACGCTGATTGGGCGAGGGCGGAACGCCGTGCACACCGAGCATCGTTGGAGCCGAAGGTCCGTAAATGTCGGCGTCGAGCAGCCCCACACCCAAGCCCATCCGGCTTAGTGCCAGCGCGAGGTTGACGGCAACGGTCGACTTGCCGACGCCGCCTTTGCCGGAAGCGACCGCAACGATCAACTTGACGCCCTCCAGTCGCGCCTGACCGGCCCAGGGATCGTCCGGAGCGGTCGGGTTGGCTCGCTCGGAGCCATCGGGAAGCACCTCCACGACTTCGGTGATGTCGGGCGCTTCTTTGCGTATAGCGGCTACAATGCCGCGTTTAAGGGTGACCGTCGAAGACGGGCAGCCCTGGCAATGCCCTTGAAGGCGGACAAAGACCTTACGGTCCCGGACGTCGAGCAGTTCGACGTCGCCGCCGTCGGACCTGAGCGCCGGGCGTATCGCCGCCAGCGCTGCTTCGACCTGATGATGTAATGACATTAGACCTTTGGGGACAGATTCTCTTCAAGAATATACGCCGCCAACCACCGCCCATAAGCCTTCCTACCTGCTCCCACCCAGCGACTTAACGACTCAACGACTCATCTGGCACACCCCTTGCCTTTCTATCCGCTGGACGACTCCCAACAGGCAAATTTTGCCTGCAAAGTCGCTTGCTTCCACTTATGAAACCGCACCATCTGCATAATCCGTTCATCGAACGGCTGACCGAGCGCAGCGACGTCATTATCGCGGTTGCTGTCGTCGGGATCCTGATCCTGATGATCTTCCCGATCCCGACGCCGCTGCTCGATGTGCTGCTGGCATTTGGCATTGCCGTCGCGCTGCTGGTTCTGTTGATGGCAATGTATGCCACCGAGCCGCTCGAGTTCTCGGTCTTCCCGGGGCTGCTTCTGGTTCTGACGCTTCTGCGATTAGGGCTGAACGTTGCCTCGACACGGCTCATCCTGGCGGATGGATTTGCCGGTCATGTGATCGAAGCCTTCGGCGGATTCGTGGTGAAGGGTAATTATGTCGTCGGGTTGATCATCTTCCTGATACTGGTGGTGATCAATTTCGTCGTCATTACCAAAGGCTCGGGACGCATCGCCGAAGTTGCCGCGCGCTTTACCCTCGATGCGATGCCGGGCAAGCAAATGGCCATCGATGCCGACCTGAACAACGGCATCATCGACGAAAAAGAAGCCCGCGAACGGCGCGATAAGATCGCCCGCGAAGCCGATTTTTACGGCGCTATGGACGGCGCAGCCAAGTTCGTTCGGGGAGATGCCGTCGCCGGGCTTCTGATTACACTGGTCAACATCGTCGGCGGACTAATCATCGGCGTCGTCCAAAAGGGCATGCCGCTCATCGAGGCGGTGCAGAAGTATACCCTCCTCACCATCGGCGACGGACTGGTCACGCAAGTTCCGGCGCTTATCGTCTCGACAGCCGCCGGCGTCCTCGTCAGCCGCGCGGCTTCAGAATCGAACCTGGGCCGGGACATCACCGGGCAGTTGCTGAGCCAGCCGCGAGCCATTGCCATCGCCTCGGGGGTGCTCGGCTTCTTCGCCCTGATGCCGGGACTGCCGACGGTGCCGTTCCTGATTCTGGCCGGATCGACCGGCTACCTGGCGGTGATGACGAAGCGCGGTGCCCTGCTCGCCGAACGCCATGCTGCCGAAGCCCCCAAGACGAGCCGTCCCGAAGAAAAAATCACCGACTTCCTCCACGTCGATCCCCTCGAACTCGAGATCGGCTACGGCTTGATCCCGCTTGTCGATAAAGAGCAGGATGGCGATCTGGTCAATCGCATCGGCGTCATCCGTAAGCAGCAAGCCCTCGAGACCGGCATTGTCATTCCGCCGATCCGCATTCGCGACAACCTGCAACTGAAAGCAAGCGACTACCTGCTGAAGGTGCGCGGCAACGAAGTCGCCCGCGGCGAACTTCGCGTCGGCAATCTTCTCGCTCTAAATCCCGGCGGCGCCGCCGGCAAGGTCAAGGGCATCGCCACCCGTGAACCTACCTTCGGCCTGCCCGCCCTCTGGATCGCCGAGGCGGAGCGCGAAAGCGCCGAAAATTATGGCTGGACCGTCGTCGAGCCGGCGGCCGTCCTGGCTACTCACATCGTCGAGATTCTGAAGCGGAATGCTCACAAGATTCTCTCCCGCGAGGAAGCCAAGAAACTGCTCGACAACCTGAAAGCAACCTCCCCGTCAGTTGTCGAGGAGTTGATTCCGAACTTGCTTACGCTCGGGACGGTGCACAAAATACTGCAGAAACTATTGAAGGAAGGGGTGCCGATCCGCGACCTCGCGATCATCCTCGAGACCCTCTCCGACTGGGCTCCGCATACCAAGGACGCCGATTTGCTGACCGAATATGTCCGCTACGCCCTCGCGCCGACCATCACCGAGCGGTTTTCCGATGAGGATGGCAAGATCTACGCCATTACCCTCGACCCGACGCTCGAGAGCCAGATCGCCGAGGAATTGCAGCGGTCACAAAATCGCGGACTCGGCGGACTGGCTCTCTCGCCGATGCTGATCAATAGCATCTACCGGCAGTTGATCCGGTTGACCGAAGAAATGACGAGCCAGGGCCGGCGTCCCATTGTGGTCTGCTCACCGACGGTCCGGGCCGCCTTCCACCGCCTTCTTGAGCCGGTGATGCCGCACGTGGCGGTAATCTCTTACGGTGAATTACTCGTCAATACGCCGGTCGAATCGACCGGAATGGTGTCGCCCGAATGAACGTCCGCAGGTTTGAAGCCGCCTCAGTGAGCGAAGCGCTCGCCGCCGTGAAAAAAGAGTTCGGCGACGAAGCCGTGATCCTTCGGACGCGGTCGGTCCGCAAGGATGGGTGGCTCCCCTTCCGGACCCGCCAGATGATAGAAGTTACCGCCGCTTCACCCGACCGGGCGCCGGTCCCGGGTCTGATGGAGTCGGCTCCCCGCGACGAGGCCATAGATAAGGCCCGTCAACTGTTGACCCAGCGCTCCGCCGCGAACGGAGCGATGGAACTGAAGGAAGACATTTCCGAACTGAAGGAGCATATCCGCATGCTGGCTGAACAGATTCGTCTGGAACGCGCGCCATCACTCCCGCCGACGCTCGATCGCGCGCTGCTGAACTTGAGCCGGTCGGGGCTCGAACGTTCGATTGCAGGGGGGATCGCATCGCACCTTTGTCAACTCTATCCGGGTGAGACGCTGGAGAAGTCGGAATTCGTCGAGCGGGAACTGCGCGACGCCGTTGCCGGGATGATCAAACTGCGCCGTCCGCCGCTGAAATCACCCGGCAGGGCGCGCATCGTTGCCATCGTCGGGCCTACCGGTGTCGGCAAGACAACGACCCTTGCCAAGTTGGTAACCAGTTACCGGTTCTGGGGGAAGTGTGACACCGCGCTCGTTTCGGCGGACACCTACCGCGTCGCCGCGCTCGAGCAACTGAAGACCTTTGCTTCGATTGCCGGCCTGCCTATGGAGACGGCTTATCAACCCGGAGCTATGAAGAGCGCCATCGGACGGCATAAGCACCGCGACGCCATCTTCATCGATACCGCCGGTCGCTCGACCGCCGACCCCGACCGGATCGAAGAACTGGCGACTTTTCTCGAAGCCGGAGGCGTCGATGAAGTGCTCCTTTGTCTGGCCGTCTCAACCCGCCTTGAGGATCAACTGGCGATCATCGGACGTTATGCCCTGCTCAAACCGACCGGGATCATCTTCACCAAACTCGCCGAGACCCGCGCGCCGGGAGCCATCGTCAATGTCGGTGCGCAGACTGAATTGCCGGTGACCTTTATCACCTGCGGGCAAAATGTCCCCGACGACGACATCCTGATGGCCGATCCGCGCCGAATTGCCGAGGTGGTTCTGCACCCCGAGTCGATGGAACAACTTCTGAAAAGCCGCTTTTCGCCTTGGATCGGCAACCCTGGAGCCGATGCGTGAATGCCGACCAGGCAGCCGCCCTGCGTAGCCGCGCAGCCGAGTCGCGAGCCGTCGAACGGGCTTCGCGCAGTGCTCTACGTCTCACGGTGACCAGCGGAAAGGGCGGCGTCGGAAAGTCGAATTTTGCGCTAAATGCAGCGATTGCGCTCGCCGCGCTCGACCGTCGGGTGTTGCTCGTCGATGCCGATGCCAACCTCGCCAACCTCGATCTGCTGATCGGCGTCAATCCCAAGCACAACTTGGGCGACGTCTTTCGCGGGCGAGCCGGTCTGAACGACGTCCTGATCGACGGCCCCGGCGGATTGAAAATCCTCCCCGGAGCCTCGGGCGACCTCGAACTGCTCGATCACGACGCCGAAATCGAACAGCGCCTTTCGGAAGGCTTTCGCACGCTCGACCGCTCGTTCGACGTGATCCTGATCGACACCGGAGCCGGACTTTCGCCGGAGATCGTATCCTATGCCGCTGCTGCCGACGACACCGTGATCGTTACCCATGCCGAGCCGACCGCGACCGCCGATGCCTATGCGATGATCAAGGTGATCTCGCAGCGCAACCCAAACGCACGCATTCACATCCTGGTCAATATGGTGCGCAGTCAGACCGAAGCCGAAGACCTCTTCGACCGGCTCAGTCTGGTGGTGCAGAACTTCCTTCAGTTTCCGCTTGAGTTCCTCGGTTTCATACCGAACGACCCTCAGGTGCGTATAGCGGTGGCTGCCCAGCGTCCGTTTTCAGTCCTCTTTCCTAATTCACCGGCCGCCATAGCCGTGCGGATGATGGTGCGCAAACTGCTGCGGATGCCGTGGACCGGCGGAACCCCGGAACGGGAGTCGCTCTGGTCCAGAGTCTTCGGTGGCAGGACGCAATAAAAATGGAGGGCAGGAGTCCATCCGCCCAAGAAGACGGCATAAGTCAGATACAGTTAGAGTCATATGGAAAGATCCACTATAACTAATTTCAGCGTGCTAAGCCGTCAGGTTGCTGCGATGCTTGCCGTCGTCGTCTTTCTGGGACGCCTCTGGCGTGATGCCGGTCCGCTCGACGCGCTATTTGCCGCTGCGGTCGTCTATCTCGCCCTCTCGACGACCGGGCTCCTGATACGCGGCATCCTGATACGCCTGGTTGACGATCGCGCGTCGTCAAAGTCCGGGGTTGAACAACCCGCGCCCTCGCCCGCTGAAGCGCCACCGACGCCCCCCCCAACGCTCGACAACCCTCTGGCTGCTTTTGACCTCGGAGTTCGGGGGTGAGCGCGCTGGCGTCGCAACTCTATCGCCCCCCGGTCGAGCCGGACGGCGATGTAACCCGCCTCTGGGAGACCTATATCGTGCAGCGCGACGGGCTGCTGCGCGAGCGCTTGCTCGTCCATTACATCCCGCTGGTAAAACAGGTCGCCGGAAGGATGAAGGTCGGGCTGCCCGGTTCGGTTGCCTACGACGACGTCGTCAGCGCCGGCCTTATGGGCCTTTTGAATTGCATCGACGCCTTCGAACCGGGGCGTGGTTTTAAATTCGAGACCTTCGCCCTGCCGCGCATCCGGGGAGCGATCCTCGACGGTCTGCGCGAAATCGATTATTTGCCGCGTTCAACCCGCCGCAAGGTGAAAATGCTCGACGCGGCAACCGAGAAACTGACCGCCGACTTGGGAAGACCGCCCGATGACCGGGAGGTCGCCGAGGAACTCGGACTGGAAGGCGAAGACTATACCCGATTCATGGAGTCGGCAGGAGACTTTCCTGTCGTGTCGCTCGACGCACCGATCGCCGGCGAAGAAGGCGAAACCGGGTCCCTAAATGACCTCATCCCCGACGACGAAGCCGATCCCCACGCCCGCCTCGAGGAAAAGGACGCTCAAAATTGCGCACTTCGCCTCATTGATGAACTTCCGGAGGTTGACCGGGCAGTTATCGCCTTATATTACTATGAAGAACTGACCCTTCGGGAGATCGGCCTCGTCCTCGGCGTCAGCGAATCGCGCGTCTCGCAAATCCATTCCCGCATCCTTTCGACGTTGCGAGGAAGACTGCGCAATCTGCTGGAGAAATGAGAGATGGACGGACTTACCCCCGCACCGGTGATAATCCATCCCCCGTTGGTCACCCATCAAACACCCCGTCAGCGCGAGGAGCGTCGCCGGAGTGCACCGGATAATACGCCGGAGGCTGAGGAAGACGAGGAAGCGGATTCGGATGGTGAACCCGATACGTCCTTGTCGCTTGACGCCTCCCCATCCGGAAACCAATCGTTGGGGAAACATGTCGATATCCAGATTTAGGCGCGCATTAGAGTCCCGGCAATGCGCGAAGGTCGAGGTCCATCATTCCAAAGGTAGTGCCCGTGGACGATAAGGCGCGTCTCGAACGGATGCGCCAGATCACCCAGCGCGTCAACAACATACCAACTCTTCCGGCGGTGATGATGAAGGTCATCCATATGGTCGATGACCCGAAGACAACCGCCGCTGCACTTTCCGAGTTCATCGGCCGCGATCAAGCACTTACCGCCAAGATCCTGAAACTTGCCAACTCCGCTTTCTACGGCTTCCCGCAAAAGATCGGCACCATCAACCTGGCCATCGTCGTCCTCGGATTCGAATCGGTTAAAGACCTCGGCCTCTCGGCTTCGGTAGTCGAAGCCTTCGACGAAAAGGAATATGGCGACGTCTTCGATCTGCACCGTTTTTGGGTTCACTCGGTCGCAGTAGCTGCGGGCTGCAAGATCCTGACACGCCATGTCCGGGTCAGCATTGCCGGAGAAATCTTCGTCGCCGGACTGCTTCACGACCTGGGTAAACTGATCCTTTGCCGCTTCCTGACCGACGACTATCGCAAGGTGGTTGCTGAGGCGTCCGGGCGCAAGGAAGAGATCTACCAGATCGAACTTGAGCAACTCGGCTTCAGCCACGCCGACGTCGGCGGCTGGCTCGCAGAGCAATGGAACCTGCCGCAACATCAGACGAGCGCAATCTACTACCATCCCTACCCTTGGCTCTCCTACCGCGAGCCAAACCTTGCGATGGTGGTCAATCTCGCCAATCTCCTTGCCTACAAGTCCGGCTATGAGCCGTTCGAGTATGCCGCCCCCCCGCAACTCCATCCCAAGGTGATTTCCTACCTGAAATTGAAGAAGACCGAGGCCGGCGAGGTTGACTGGGAGCATTATCAGACCAGTCTGAACGAGGAGATGGAGCGCGCCAAGGGCTTTCTCTCACTGCTGCGTCAAGGTGGTGCGTGAATCCGGCATAACGCTGCCGGCTGCCTTTCTCCTGTTTCCTATTTTCTTTGCCGCGCAGCCCCTCCCCGCAGCCTCACTGCTGAAGGTCGATCGCGGCTTACACGACGCCTTCGAACTGCTCGTCCTGCACTGTGACAGTGCCGCTGCATTCGACCTCGTCTATGACCGCGTCTCAGGTGAGGTCGAGATCGCCTTCAAAGATGGCGTGGTCTCGACTGAGGCTGCCGCTCAACTGACCGGGTTCAAGCCCGGCAGCGCCCTGCAATCGGCTTCGGTCGATGCCGGGTCGGGCTACATCCGCCTCAAGGTCGCCGGGACGGTATTTCTGCGCGAATACTACGTCGGCGGGCCGCCGGCGTTGATCCTCGACCTCTCGCGCCTGTCGGACGAAGCCGAACAGGTCGGCTCCCTGCCCTTCGAACTCAACCGGTCGGACTACCTCAAACGTGGAGGTGAAGCCGAGCGCTCGGGGCGGCTCGAGGAGGCGCTTGCTTACGTCACCCGGGTGCAAGGCTCCAGTCCGTCCGATGTCGGGCTAACCCATCGCGCCGGGGTGATTGAACAGCGGCTGGGCCGGTGGGCCGATGCACTCGAGACCTTTGGCCGCTCCGCCGGGACGACCGAACTGGCCGCCGATGCTCATGCCCGGAGGACGATGATCTACTTTGCAATGGGCGATCCGGCTGCGGCGACGCGCGAATGGTCGCATTACTTCCACCGCATCCGTCCCGAGCCGGTGCCAACAGTCGAAGTCGCTGCCTCCCGGCCGGAGCCTGCAAATGTAAATCCCTCCCCGCTTCTTCGCCAGACCGAAGCGACCGCCCGCACCAAACGCGTTCTCGCCGACTTTATCCCGCCTCGCCTGCTTGATTTGGGTCCGACCGGGCATCTCGTTCTGGGTTGGGGATTGCTCCTTGCGGGAGTCGGTGCAATCCTGCTCTTGGCCTTCGGACAGCGCCGCTCGCCGTGGGACGAGGTTGTCGAACCGGAAGGTCCGCCTACCCGCCGCGAATCTTCTGACCACATCCCCAATTCCACCTATCGCACCTCGTCTATACCGACCACCCGTCAGGAGCAGCCGCCCCCGGTCGCCGCGAGCATCCTGGCAAACTACGTCTCATCTTCGGGCCGGACGGCACCGATTAATCCCGCCACCCGACGCGACCCCCCCGCTGCGACAGTGCATCGCATTCCCTCAGACCGGATACTTGAACTGCGGCGGGAGGGGGTCGATGAGTGGGATATCGCAAGGCAACTTGGAATCGGCCGCGACGAGGTCTCGATGGTATTGAACCTTGCCCGGATAAGGAGAACGTTGAGCGATGATCGAAGGACCTTAACTGAAGTGCCGACCACTGACAACTGACCATTACATACGTCTGGGTCGTCAGGCTGCACTGGGGACAATGGCAACCGGCTTCGCCCACGATCTCCGCAACGAACTGGCGGTCATCGCCGGAAACGCCCAGTTGCTGCTCCTAAGGGTGCACAAAGTCGAGCCCGAGGACCTTGCCCGACGGCTTGCGCTCATCATGGAGCACGTCGAGCGGATCGAAGCATCCCTCGACCAACTCTATGCCTTTAGACATAACGGATCTGATGCGCAGCCGTCTTACAAGCCCGGCGATATGATCTCTACCGCGCTCAATGTCGTCCAGAAGGCACACCCGGAGTGCGAAATTGTAATGGATGTTCCGACCGTTGACCTGCCGGAATTGGGGGTCGAGCCGGCGCTGCTGCTCTTTCTTTTGACGGAATTCCTTCACCTATGTGTCCGGGAGGCAAATGGCAAGGTGGAGCTGTCGGTAGCGAGGCAGGCTGATTGCTTTCAGGTTGAGGCAAGAAACGTTTACCGTGAATTCCCGGGAAGCGAATTCGACTGGTTGAAAGAGGTGGCGCAGTCGGTCGGGATCACGTTGCAGAGGATCCGAGACGGTGAGGTGATGACCAGGCGAATCATAGTTCCCCTCGCAAATAAAACAGATGAGTAATGGTTGTTATATTCATATTGATGAGCGCAGTATCATCTTGTTTCGTCCCCCCGCTCAGCGGGGGGACTACAGGGGGGTAGAAGTGCAACCCCATATTGCCCCCCCTTTTATTCCCCCCCGCGGAGCAGGGGGGAGAAGACAAGAACTAACTGCACCAAGTAGTAGCATCGTCAGGTTAAACTAAATCTGTCTTGTAATAATAAATGACCTTTGAATGTCGTTCCCGCGAAGGCGGGAACCCAGACCAGCGCGACTTGTCAGGATGCCCGTTTGCGCGGGCAAGACGCAACTATAATCGCACTGACTTATTCAAGCCATGTTAGGACACGACACATCATCCGGCACAAATCGAAACGACAGGCTGCCAGACTGCTCACCCGGTTCCCCGTCCCGTAAGCCAGCCCCAAAGGGTCGGCTTTCTCCAGTCAACTTCCCGCCATTCTCCCCCCGCCGCTTCGAAGAGTAATGCACCGGTTTCGGCAGTCTGACGCACCTCCACCCCTCTCGCTCTAAGACGCGCAAGCACTTTCCGACTAACGGAATACTTCCCGCCTTCGTCCCGTCCGGCTTGTTGGATCACTGCCAACCTTGGCGCGACCGCCGCAAGAAACTCGTCTGATGTCGAGGTTGCTGAGCCGTGATGAGACACCTTCAAGAGTCCAGCCTCAATATCGAGACCGCTTTGAAGCAGGGCGCGCTCGCCGCGAGCCTCAATGTCGCCAAGGGTTATGAGGCGAAGCCTGCCATATTCTCCCGTATCGATGCTCAAATGGAGGCCCAGCGATCCGTCGTTGTCGTCCCACCCGGCAATATTCTGTGGCGGAGCGACGACCTTTAGTTCGCAGTTGTCGTCAAGACCGGCTATATCTATCCCGCGCTCTGCATACTGCCAGCCTATGCCGCGGCGCCGTCCCAACCTCTCTATCCTCCGCCAGGTCTTCGAAGAAGACACCGCCTCCGGCATCAGAATCGTCGCGACCGATACTTGCTTTATCACTGCTCGCGCTCCGCCGATATGATCGGCGTCAAGGTGACTGAAGACCAGGAGATCGAGGCGCTCGATGGCACGACTTCGCAGATAGGAGGCGACCGGTCCCGGCGACCGGCTCGGCGATTCCGGCCCGCAATCGACCAGAATTCGACGCCCTGCCGGTGTCTGCCAGAGTTGAGCGTCGCCGTGACCGACATCGAAGAACCATACCCGGAAGTTGGACGACCCGGCAAAGAACTGATCCGCAACGACAATCGAAGTTATCATAAGCAGCGTTATTATCCAGCGCTGCATTGCACGCTCTTTAGCGATAATTGGCCACAAGATCATAATCATCATTACAGCAACTGCCAGCGGCGTCAGGTGCATAGTCCAGACTGGAGCGCCCGAGGCGAAGAGTTCGCAGAGCAACTGCCACAGTGCCAGCACTCCATTGGCGCCTTCAGCCAAAAGCCGTCCGAGTGGCAGGTAGATCAGGCTTCCGAAGATCGCCGCCCACATACCCGTAAAGGCGAAGCCAAGCAGCGGCACTGCGACGAGGTTATAGAGCGGTGCGCCGACCGGCACCGCACCGAAATGATGCGAAAGTAGAGGTGACGTGAATAGACTCGCCGCCAGCGATATCCCCAATGCCGACCAGACCCATAAAGCGAATCCACGCGGACGTTGCGACATCGTGGAAAGACCCAGCCAGCGATTATGAATCAGCAGAATGCCGGCGGTTGCAGCAAACGAGAGTTGCGTTCCGGTGTCGAAGAGTTCACCCGGACGCAGGATCAGGAGGAACATGCCGGCTGCGCCTAACGCGTTCAAGGTAGGTGTCCATCGTTTCAAGATGATCCCACCGACAAGAAAGGATGCCATCAGTCCGGCGCGCAGCGTCGAACCGCGATCGGGAATAAGCCAGAGATAAATCCATAGGAAGAGCAATGCCAAAGCGCCCCGCCGTGCCGGTGGCAACCGCAGCAGCCCTCCGGTCAAGTAAAAGATCGCCGTCATGAACCCAACATGGAGGCCCGACAAAGCGAGAAGATGCGACAAACCGGTATCCTGCAGGTCGCGCGTCAACGCTGGATCCAAATGGCTTCGGTAGCCAATCAGGAGGCTCTTCCAGAGCGCTTTATGCGGCTCACCAAGGTCGCTTGAGAGTCTATGGATGCCGTTCTGTAGGTCATAGCGCAGGCGAGCCAAGCGATCTGGTGCCTTAATGGAAATCGAGTCTGAAGACGTCTTCCTAAGACGCCCATTCATCAGCCCGATAAAGCCATGCCGGGTTCGATATGACGCCAGTTCAAAGTCGCCTGGATTGCGCCGCGAAGGGTGGGATGATAATGTTCCGCTTACTGAGAGACGCTCGCCTAACTTCGGAGCCTCTTTCAGGCCGGACAGGTGGAGCCAGACCTTGCGATCTGATAGCGCTTCCGCTTTCGGTGATGATGAAACGTCAACGATCCGCGCCGGGAACGAATAGCCTCTTGAACGCTGAACCGGCTGATCGAGTACTTCAACTTGTGCAATTAGCCGAACCGGGCGAAAGTTGCGCTCCATCGGAACGGCTTTGATCGAGGCAGCGCCCGCTGCGACGAGACCGATTAGCGCAAAGCCGGTTGCGGTGGAAGCGCCTCTTGGCAGGCGAGAAGCGAACCAGGAGAGGATGAGGAACGATGCAGCAAGGCAGGCGAGGGTAGGGAATCCAATGTCGATCCAGTAGCCTGCGGCGATCCCCAAGGCGAGGAAGACTGCGGCTTTAACGGCAGGCAGGACGATCAGCGGTGGAAGCAGGCGGGTGGGATGGGTTTCCCGAGTATCAAGTATCAAGTATCAAGTGTCAAGTATCAAGTAACAAGTGTCAAGAAGCAAGATTGATAAAGTGTTGCTATTCACTTCTTCGTTGCTTTGTGGTGTCTGTCGTTTTAGTTCTTTCCCACCACCAGCGTCATGCCCTCAAGGCGCCGTATCTTCACTTCGGAACCCGATTCGATCACCGCCGGATCTTCCGGTCCTTCCCAGACCGCCTTCCAGTATTCTCCTTCGACGAGCACCATGCCCTCCGGTGTAAAGGGCGAAATCACCTTCGCCGTCGCCCCGACGAGCGCTTCCTGACCGGTCGAGACTTTGCGCGCCTGGGCGCGTATCCCCAGCGCGATGGCAAAGAGGAAGAAGAGCACCGTGAAGAGCACCGCGGGGATGATCACCCCGATCGAGACCCTAATCGCAGGGACGGCAGGATCGAAGAGCATCAGCGAACCGAGGAAGAGGCTGACCGCCCCACCGACGGTCAGAACGCCGTAACTGGCCACCTTGATCTCCAGTAAAAGCAATATGATGCCGAAGATGATGAGGAGCACGCCGACGGCGTTGACCGGCAGCGCCTGGAAGGCAAAGAAGGCAAGAAGTAGCCCCAGCCCACCGAGAACTCCCGGCAGCACAGCTCCGGGGTTGTAGAACTCGAACAGAATGCCGTAAATGCCTATCATCATAAAGATATAGGCAATGTTGGGATCGCTGATGCGGTTGAAGAACCGCTCGCGCCAGGTCATTTCAATGGTGCGGATGGTCACCGAGTCGACAACAAGCGTCCTGGTAGACGACTTCAGTTGCACTTCACGGCCGTCGATGGCCTTGAGAAGCGAATCTACGGACGGTGCCATAAGGTCTATAACGCCGTTGGTGAGGGCATCGATGGCGGTGATGGCGGCGCTCTCGCGGACTGCCTTCTCGGCCCATTCGACGTTGCGGCCCCGGGTCTGAGCGATAGACCGGATAAGCGCTGCGGCGTCGTTGGTCGCCTTGTCGCTCATGATGCGGCTGTTCGAGGTGTCGGGGGCACCTCCGCCGGGCAGACCTCCGCCCCCGATCGAGACGGGATGCGCAGCACCGATGTTGGTCCCCGGCGCCATCGCTGCTATGTGCGCAGCGAGGGTTATAAAGACTCCCGCCGAACCGGCTCGCGCGCCGTCGGGCGCCACATAGACGATCACCGGAACCTCGGCGGCAAGAAAGCGCTGCACGATCTGACGGGTCGCTTCGAGCAATCCGCCCGGGGTGTCGAGTTCGATTAGGAGCGCATCCGCGCGTTCGCGTTCGGCACGGTCAACGGCGTCGATGACGAACTTCGCCGATACCGGGTTGATGACGCCCTGCACCTCGATCCGGTGCACCTCGGCGGCATCAACTTGCGATGCGCCAACGGCCAGAATGAGCGCCAGGAGTAATGTTGGACGCTTCACAAATAGCCCGTAATTCGCATCATTCACATATCCAATCTTGTCACTTGATACTTGATACCTCAGAACTGCGACGTCAGCGTTACCTTGACGCCCTTAAGCGGGTTGACGTTTCGGCACAAACCTCCCGAACAGCGGATGCCGCCCCGCTCATAGCCATAAAAGAGCCGCAACTGGTGATTTTCGACGGCGGTAATAGCCAGCTCTGCCGACGGCCAGTAACCGTCCGCGCCCCAGAACTTCCGGTTGGCTTCACTATTGAGCCGCACCCCGCTGATGTCGTAAATATCCCCCGACCGCTCGCATAAGAATGTAATGGTGCCGAGTCGCGGTTTGGAGACCGAAAACGACACCAGGGCGTCCCGGAACTGCCGGTCGCCATAGAGCCAGTTGCCGCTCGGATCCTGCCCTTGAAAGACCTCATGCAGCATCACATTCCAGAGGTGCTGAAACTCGGTAGTAAAGGCGATGTCATGCATCCAGCGATGCTCATAATGCGCGCCGCCGCCATAGCGATGCCAGAACGAGGTCTGTTCCTTATATCCGGCCAGCACAGCATACCGGTCCCCGCCGGGCAGACTCCGCTCGGCTTTCGACCAGAGGCTCCAGTAAGGTCCGAGATAGTCCCGATAGGACGGCAGCATCGTCAGGACGTTCTGCCGCGACACTTGGTCGTAGTTGATCTTGACCGACCAGTCGAACGGAAGCGCGAGGTTAATATCGGTCTGAAGGCCGACTTCGTTGTCGTAGTAGGGTGTATGCGGGTAGCGGTCGAAGACGTTGAAGGTAACCTCCGGCTGCACCGGCGGCGGATACTGCAACGCCGGCGTAAAGTAGGGCGGCAGGCGGTAGTTCTTGTAGTCGATCACGGCGCCCCAACCGGTGCCATAGAGTTCGAGCGCGCTGTAGAAGCCGTGTGAAAACCGGCCGCCAACAGGATCGAAACTATCCGCGACATAGACGACGTAGGCCTGTCCAAAGTCGAAGGGGTAATTGACCTCGTAGCCGCGTCGATCGAAGGCCGTATGACGGGGACCTTCGTCGAAGTGCAGAATAGAAGTCCCCAGCCGGAGCCCAAAGGGCAGCCGGTAGCCTAAGTTCAAGCCTTCGGCCGACTCCTGCGCCACGCCGCTGGTGTCGATTTCGCCACCGCGAAAGATCGCGCCCTCGAAGTCCTCGTAGGCGCCTTCGACGAGAACTCCCTGCAGACCGGTGTCGTAGTTGATCTCCCGCACCTCAGTCATTCCCATGATAAGGCCGCGCCCCCAGTTGCGGTAGAAGTCGCCGCCCCGGATGGTCAGATAGTCGCCGCGATACTCGAGGTATTTTTTATCGATAGCGCGAAAGCCCGATTGCTCGACGCCGAACTCCGAGGGGTGGAGGAATCTCTGACGCAAATGAAGCCGAAAGGCTTCGTGAGTGGCGTCGATCTCGAGGTCATTCTCAAAATACCCCCAGTTGCCGGCCGGCTTTAGTATGTCGCCGGTGCCGCGTCGGGCGTAGCGCAGTTCGTTCTGTCCGGAGATGCCTCCGGCCAGAATTTCTCCGGTGGTGCCTAACAGAATTGCCAGTGCCAGGATGCCGGGTCGTTTCACTCGTCAGCCGCCGATGGCGTCGATTCACCTGCCGGTTCCGTTACTGAAGGCTCCTTGCCGAAATAGGCGGCGACTGCGGCTTCCAGTTTCTTTTCGTCACCCGGGACATAACCGACATGACTGTAAAGGATCTCCCCCGAAGGCGCAATCAATGCGGTGAAGGGCATCGTCGTCCCTCCAAAAAGGCGGCGCACCTCCATCGTCTCGTCGAGCAGGACGAGGAAGTTGTCCCACCCTTCGGCCTTGATCAGCGGCTTCACCTTCGACCGGCTCTTGGTGTTATCGACCGAAACCGCGACGACCCGCAGTCCATCCTTGCGGTAGGCTTGCTCGATCTTCTCGATCATCGGCAGTTCCTCAAGACAGGGCTTGCACCAAGTCGCCCAGAAGTCGAGCAGGATGGGACCCTCCTTCAGCAGTTTCGATAGTTTATGGGTCTTGCCATCGACATCCTTTAGGCTGAAGTCGGGCGCCTTGTCGGCAGCAAATGCTGCGGTACCGGCAAGGGCGGTGGTGAATAGTGCTATGATGAAGCGGCGAAGGGGCATGGGACTCCTCAAGAGTGGTCGGGCAGGCAAACCTTGCCAGCGCTGGTAACTAATCAAAATAACTCCATTTGTGGCGCAAAAGCAAAGGGGAGCGGCATCGCCGCTCCCCCTCGCACCCTGAATAGCGCATCGGGCGATGCGCATAGTGCCACTTTTACATGCGCCCCTCCTCGATGATTCTTCGCACTAAAGGCGCCAACCGTTCGATGTCGGCGTCAACGATGCTCTCAAGCGGCGAACGCGGCTTAAGAGCGGGTGTATAGCGGCCGGATATCGTGAAGCGTGGCTTGGCCGGCTTCGCGGCTCCTGACCGGTAACGTTCGAGCGAGGACTGCACCTGCGCCATTTCTTGAGGCGACAGCGGTCGCACCGGCCCGAGCAAACGCGCCGAGTGGGTCACCCGGGCGGCGAACTCAAGCCGTTCCAACTTGTGATAGGCTTCCCAAAGCGTCGTGCCGACCGTAAGCGAACCGTGCCGGTCGAGGATGACGGCATCATGCTTGCCGATCGCTTCTTTGATCACGTCCGCTCCTTCCGGTGAAGCGGGGGCGGCAAATAACGTCGTCGGGATTGAGCCGAGCGACATCACCAC
The DNA here is from genome assembly GCA_016867835.1 of Calditrichota bacterium. Taxonomy (NCBI): domain Bacteria; kingdom Pseudomonadati; phylum Calditrichota; species Calditrichota bacterium. The sequence goes on from VGIQ01000004.1 coordinate 33,801, forward strand.
TTCGGGCAGGAGCGCGTCGGCGAGCGACTCTCCGGCAAGGGTGAAAGCGACTGCATAGGGCGGGTGGGCGTGAATCGCCGCCAGGACGTCGGGCCTCAGGCGATAGGCAGCCAGATGCAGGAGCACTTCACTGGAGACCCGCCCCCCCCGGATGGTGTTGCCAAACTCGTCGCATATGACGAGGTCGCGATCGGTCAAATCGCCTTTGCAGATGCCGGAGCGGGTCACCAGAAAGCGTCCCCGCCCCAGCCGCACCGAAAGGTTGCCGTCGGTCGCGACGACGAAATTCTTCTCATACATCCGTTTGCCGACCGCGATCACTTCGCGTCGGGCGGAAGATTCGGAAATCGGCGTCATGGGTTGCCAGGCTCCGTGCCTTGTTTGCCGCAATTCATTGCGGCATTAGCCTCGATGAATCGAAGCATACCATTGTAATGCAAGAAATTACTCAAGATCGATCCTATCGACGATGGCGACGGCGACGGCATCGACCGGCCGGTTAGCCGTGGCATCGATGGTCTGGGTGGAGGGACCATTGGCAATCAGGACGAGGTCTCCCTGCCCGGCGCCGACGCTGTCCGCCGCAACGAGATGTCGTCCGGTCGGCTCGAGCGCCAGGTCGAGTTCCTGCACGGCGAGCAACACCAGCCCCGTCAAAGCGGGGTTCTTGTGTGACGCAGCGACCGTGCCGGAGACCAGGCCGATGATCACTCTTCGGCGCTCCGGGTGAGCGACAACTGCCCCCGGCTGAGAGCCGCTTCGACGTCCTCATGTGGCCGGGGTATGACGTGAGCCGCAACCAACGGCCCCACCTTTTCGGCAGACTGGCCGGCCGCTTCGACGGCCGCCTTGACCGATGCGACGTCGCCACGCACGACGACGGTGATGAACCCGCCGCCGGTCGGCACGAGTCCGCTGATATCAACCCGCGCGGCTTTGACCATCGCGTCCGCGGCTTCGATGGCTGCGGCGTAGGAGCGGGTCTCGATTATCCCGAGGGCGGAACTTCCCCCTTTCATAACGCTATCCAGTTGATGGTGAATGTCTGATTCGTCACGAGCGAGCCTCTGCCGGTGCCCGCGACCAGTATTCTCCGGTGCGGAGCGACGGGCACGGGCATCAGAATTGTTTTTCGATGACCGCACGCTCAACCTGATTCTGCAGTTCGGTCGTCCGCTTCGGATCGCGCAGCGCGACCAGGGTCCAGAGCGTATCGACGATCGCCACCTGGGCGACGCGCGAAGCGACTGCCTCGGCTCGAAACTTTGTCTCCGATGAAGCCGTGTAGAGGACGATGTCGGCGGTGCGCGTAACCGGCGAGCGCGAGAAGTTCGTCACCGCGATCGTCGTAGCACCGCGCTTGCGCGCCAGTTCAAGGGTATAGACCGTGTCGCGCGTGTTGCCCGAATGGGTGATCGCCAGAACTACATCCTCGGGCGACGAGAGTCCGACCGCCATCGCCTGCAGGTGGCTGTCGGTATGAGCCGAGCAGGAAAGTCCGAGGCGCAGGAACTTATTATAGGCGTCGAGGGTGTTCGGTCCCGAAGTGCCGACGCCGACAAAATAGATGTGCCGCGCTTTGCCAAGCGCTGCGACCGCCTTCTGAATGCTGAGCGGATCGAGCACCTGCAGCGTGTCATTCATCGCTGCGATATGCCCGCCGAAGACCTTGCGCATCACAACCGCCGGAGGATCCTCCGGTGCGATAGACTCGTGAATGCTGCGGATGGGCGCGATCACTTCGCGCGCCAAATGCAGTTTCAAGTCCTGAAAGCCGATCAGACCCAACTTGCGGGCGAAGCGGACCACGGTCGCTTCGCTGACCCCGCTTTCGGAAGCCACATCGGCGACCGAGCGATAGATCAGTTCCGACGGCCGCTCGCGGATGTAAAGCGCGAGACGGGCATCGGCGCCCTTCAGGTTGGGCTCCATAAGTCGGATGCGGGTGATGATACTGGACATTGTGATGATCTACGGTTAATGTGCTTACCGGTGAAACTTTGCTACATAATACAAGCGCACAATAGGTTTGTCAAGAGAAAAATGTAATAATGTTTCACTTTTCAAAAATAATAATGAAATAGCGCGCCTTTCAAGCGCGATCAAACCGACTTAAGAGGTTGTTCTGTGTAGGATTAGGGAAAGTGGCAGGTCAGGCGGAGACGATCCGACCGTCGAGCATCGAGACGATCCGGTCGGCTGTCGAAGCGAGATAGGGGTCGTGAGTAACCATTGCGACCGTCCGGCCCGAGCGGGACAGTTCACGCAGGATGCTCATCACCTCTTCACCGGTTGCGCGGTCGAGGTTGCCGGTCGGTTCGTCGGCGAGCAGCAAAGCCGGCTCACCGGTAAGCGCCCGCGCGATGGCTACGCGCTGCCGTTCGCCGCCGGAAAGTTGGTTGGGATAATGGTGCGAGCGGCCTTCGAGGCCGACCCGGGCCAGCGCGTCATGCGCCGCCTGATCGGGATCGCCGAACGCCCCGCGCCGGTAGGTGAAGGGCATCCGCACATTGCGCAGTGCGGTAGCCCGCGGAAGCAGGTTGAAGTTTTGAAAAATGAATCCAATGGTCCGATTGCGAAGGTCCGACCGTTCGTCGTCGTCGGCATCGCTCACGTCCCGACCTGCCAGTTCAAATCGGCCCTCGTCCGGATGATCGAGCAGCCCGATGATATTCATTAGCGTCGTCTTGCCTGAACCGGAAGGACCCATAATCGCAACAAACTCCCCCCGCTCGATGGAGAGGTCGATGTCGCGCAAGGCATAGACTTCCGAACTGCCCATCAGGTAGCGCTTGTTTACGCCGGTGAGACGGATGAGCGGCAGTTCGCTCACGGAGCGCTCCGGAGCGCTTCGCCAACGGCAAACTCCAGTTCGCCCAGGGCAATGTGGTAGTTGCCGGTCGTTTCTATCAACTCCCCTTCTGCGCGCTCGTAACTGACCTGCGCCAGATTGACATCGATCAGTGTCGCAGCCCCGAGTCGGTAACGTTCCTGCTCGAAAGCGAGCGTCTCGCGCGCCAGACGGACATTGCCTTCGGCCGCTCGAAACTGCTCGTAGAGCGCTTGAAGGCGTTCGAAGGCGGCGGTTACCTCAAGGTGAATGCGCCGTTCATGTTCGCTCATGTCGAGGCGGGTCTGGTGCAGTCTGACGCGCGCCTCCTCCAGCCGTAGGCCGCGGGTGAAGCGGTCGAATATCTGCCATGAAGCAGTAAGTCCAACCGAGGTGAACCGGTTGCGCGGGGTGAGCCGCCACCCGACGTCGAGGCCCGACTGCTCGCTGCGGTTATGAGTCAGGTTGAGTGCGACCAGGGGCAGATAATCGCCCTTTGCTGAGCGGAGATCGTTGCCTTCTATCTTCATTTGTAACTCAGCCGCCCGGCGGTCGTCGCGGCCGGCAAGGGCACTCGAGACCAGGTCTTCAAGCGGCCTGCTGAAGGGTGTCGGCGAGGGCAGTCCGGCAAGTTGAATCTCTTGATCGAGAGGCAGTCCAAGCGTCAATCGCAGGTCATCGAGCGCCCGCCGCCAGACGTAACCGGCTTGGAGACTGTCGCTGCGCGCCCGACCGAGATCGACCTCGGCTTGCAGCACATCCCGCCTCGTAACCGATCCGATGCTAAGCCGGGTGCTTGCCAAGTCGAGGAGGAGAGTCCGCATTTCCACCGTCCGTCTGGCCAGAATTAGCCGCTGCGATGCATTTACCGCAGTGCAGTAGTCGCGCGTAGTCTGAAGACGCACCCGGTGCAACAGCCGATGCTGCTGAGCCTCCCGCAAATCGTTGGCATAAAGGCTATTCCGATAGGAGTTGAAGTTCCGTCCGCCGTCGAAGAGGATCTCCTCGGCGCGGATGAAGATGCCCGAACTGCGACGACTTCCTTCAGGAACCGGCACTACGCGAATATAAGGCTCAGGCGACATCCGGACATAACCGGCGCTATCGACATAGGTGCTGTAGAGCGAGTCGATACGGGGAAAGGTAGCAACCGAGCCGTCGGGATTGAGATAGGTGGGGCTGTAGAAGCGTGACTGGTCGGCGGTGTAACCGACCGTTAGGGTCGGCAGAAAGCGCCCCAGCGCAGCCCGGACTCCCGGCCCGGAGAGGCGATCCTCGAGAGCCGATTTGGCCAGATCGGGATTGCCAGACTGGGCAGCCATAAGGCACTCTTCGAGGGTCATCTGTCGTGGCGGGGATGGAATAGCTGGACGTGATGCCAATATCCCCGTCAATATCAGGGAGATTAGAAAGAAGCGCAGGGTCGCTGGTCGCCTAATCATATTCCTTATATAGATAGTCAATTGCCGGACTCATCGAGTCGAGCCGAAGCCGGGTGGTGGCTATCGCCAGACGGCTCCGGTCTATCCCTGCGAAGGCGTGTCCAGACCGGACAGCAGCCACCAGCGCGGTCCCGCTGCCGCAGAACGGATCCAGGACGACGCCACCCGGCGGCGATGACGAGGTGACGATGCGCTCGAGGAGCGCGAGCGGCTTCTGCGTCGGATAGCCGGTTCGCTCCCGAGCCATATTGTTGAGCGTTGAAATTAGCCAGTAGTCGGGGATCTTTTTGACCTGCCCTTTCATTCGCTGCGACGATGCAGGCATCAAGGGCGGCGAAAAGTAGTGCTGCCCCGGCTGACGCGCATACCAATAGATCTCGTCGTGCTTGCGCGGCCAGTGCCGGGCTGAACTGCCGCCCAATCCGTAGCACCAAACTATGCTGCTGAGGTGCGCATCGACCCCCAAGAGTCCATCAAGCAACAGCCTGGCAATTCCGGAGGCGCGCTGATCGCAGTGGAAATAGAGCGAACCGGTTAACTTCAGAATTCGTCGGAGTTCGACCAGCCGCGGCGCCAGCATGACGGCATAGGCGAGCAACCCCGACTCGCCATAGACTTCGCGCAGCGCCTTCAATATCCCGGCGAGGGTCTTCGACCCTCCGACCTGAATCTCCTTGTAAGCCTTTTTCGCCTCGTCTTCCCAGCGCCAGATGTCAGAGTAGGCGGTCCCGGAGGCGCTCTCCCTGGTGCGATACTGCTTCTGCGACCCAAAGGGCGGATCGAGGTAGATCAGGTCGATCGACTGGTCGGCAAATTCGCGCCGCAATACCGGGAGGTTGTCCCCGAAATAGAGCCTGTTCAAGGCTAATGCCGGGCTTGAAACAGTCATCCCTTCGGTCCCGTGAGCATTGCATTAAGGACGGCAAAGCAGACGAAAAGCGTCCCCACTGCCGAGACCGCCCGATGGAGAGTGACCCCGAAGATTCTACTGGAGCCGAGACTGATGAGCCAGACCTGCCATATTAGAAACGCATCGACAGCCATTGCCACGCGCGCAAAGTAGTTCGCCTGCCAGGCGTCGGGCATCAGAGCCGCCGGATTGGTCGGGAGAATCCACTCGGGATTGAGCAACTGAAGAGGAATGTGTAGGGCGAGAGGAATCGCTGCAACAAGCCCGGTCCACGAAGCGAGCCCAAAAAGTTCGGGATAGGGCACCCGCTGCTTGAAGACGATCCTTCCGATCAGAGATAGCGCCAGCGCCAGACCGGCGGCACCGGCGACGATCATTATGGGGGCTTCAACGATCACATAGACCGGAGCAGTCGCAGCCATTCGCTCGGTCATCCGGGCTGCTTCATCCTCCGTGATGTTTCTCTCCTGTGCCAGGCCGGTGCGAAACTCGGGGCTCGTAATCCGGGTGCGCAGTTCCGGTAACTGCACGAACTTCAGACCGGCGAGGGCAACCGCTACAACCAGGAGCGGCACCCAGAACCCATCCTGCCAACCCTTTATGGTGAAGAACCGCTGCGGCGCCATCAAGACCATTATTAGTCGCGATACGGCACCGGAGCGCGCGTTTTCGAGCCCCGCTTCGTCCAATGTGTCGTCGGGAGACGTTTCCGGCTCTTCCAAACGCGTCGATTTATCACTCACCGCCATTCTCCGGTTTCGGGAAGGCGAAGTCGCGAGTGATCGACCGCCGCACCCGGGCGCGCTGCCGTTTCTCTTCGAGGAGACGTTCCGCGTTATCCCTCAGCACCTCATCCTTGATCTTCAATAGATACTCCTTCGCGGCGTCATATTCGTAGGGGATCACACCATCGAGGATGGCATCCTCGATCCGGCCCTTGAAGACGCCGATCAACGGTCCGGCCGGGAGATCGCAGAGAACCATGATCTCCTCTCCGCGCACCGGCGACTGAAAGTTGCGCATCCGGTCGCGCGCAGCAACATCCCCCATCCGGTCAGCCATTTCGTTGAAGTTAGTCAGATACCGTTCGACGAGCCGCGGATTGGCGGTGGTAATGTCCGCACGGCAAAGGACCAGTTGTTCGTCGAGGATATCCGCGGCATCGACCATCAGTCGCCGGATAGCGCTGTCGGTCACGCCCTCGTCGGTCAGGTTGACCGGCCTCATATGGAGCCGCACCAGTTTGGTCAGACGCAAACTTTCGTCATTGCCGATGCAGAGCCGTCGCGCGATCTGTTCGACTATCCGCGCCCCGACGACTTCATGGCCATGAAAGGTCCAGCCGATCTGCGGTTCGAAGCGCTTGGTGCGCGGCTTGCCGACGTCGTGCAGAAGCCCGGCCAGACGGACGATCGGGTCGGGCGATGTGTTGACGACGTTCTGCATCACTTTGAGCGAGTGGATGAGGACGTCCTTATGGTGATGCCGCCCTACCTGCTCCACCCCCGACATCTTCATCACTTCGGGGACAAGGCGCGTCATAAATCCGGTCTCGATCATAAGTTGCATCGCGCGAACCGGATCGCGCCCGGCAAGCATCTTCAGGAACTCGTCTCCGATCCTTTCCGACGCGACGATGCCGATCCGGTCGGCGCACTGCTTGATACCGGTCAGGGTCTCGGGTGCAATGCCGAAATCGAGTTCAGCGGCAAAGCGAATGGCGCGCAGCATCCTTAGAGGGTCGTCGCGAAAAGTCGTCTCCGGCTCGAGCGGCGTCCGTAAAATGCGCCGCTCAAGGTCGCCCAGACCGTCGAAGCGGTCTATCAACTCGCCTTGATGCGGTCCGGTCAGGCCATAAGCGAGCGCGTTGACCGTGAAGTCGCGGCGGGCGAGGTCTTCCTCGATGGTAGCACTGCTGACGGTAGCCGGCTTGCGGGAGTCGGCCTGATAACTTTCGCGGCGCGCCGAGGCGAACTCAATCTTACCCTCCGGCAACTGCAGGAGCGCGGTTTGAAACCTGGCATAGAGCGCGATCTTGCCGGCTCCGTGCGATTTGCCGGCCCTTCGAGCCAGTTCAAGCGCGTCGCCAACCACTGCCAGGTCAAGGTCGCTCGCGCCACGCCCCAGCAGCAGGTCACGAAGCGATCCTCCGACGAGGTAGAGTTCGCAGTTTAGCGCCCGGGCTGAGGCAATCACGGCGGGTGGTATAAGTGATTCTATAGCCGCCAGCAGTGCGGCACGGTTATAAATGTCCGCTTCATCACTACTAACCGCAGGCAATGTCGGATGATTTATCAGTGAAGTAGTTATGGCTATTCGGTCGGATTGGATTCACTCGAAGTGCTCCTCCGCCTCGGCTTGTATCGAACGGAGGTTCTTCAAATCCTTCGCCTTGCGGTCGCGGACAGACTTCGAAAGCGGCAACGCCAGGGCTTCCGAAGCAGCACGTTGCGCATCAGCCCACTTGCCCTGCTTCGAATAGGCAGTAGCGATGGAATTCAGGCAACTCACCTCATTCAAGTGGTTATTACGCGCCTGACGGCGAACCGAAGTGAGGATACGGTTATAAATGGCGAGGGTTGAGTCCCAGTCTTCCATCCTGCGCCGGGCTGCACCGCGCGCCCAGAGGAAGGCGCGGTTTTCGGGATAACGATCGAGGAGGCTCGCGGCGATGGAATCGGCTCTATGATAATCGCCCTTATCGATGGCAATCCAAGCCAGCGAAGACTGCGCCGCCAGATCGGTCAGTACGCCTTCCCGCGCGCCTCGTTCGAGCATTGCTATTCCGTCTTGACGGCGGTCGGCTACCAGTCCGAGTGAGCGTAAGATGCCGCTGTATTTGCTCTTAAAGTAGTAGTAATTGCCCAGCCCGACACAGGCATCGGCGCAGGATGGATCGCGGGCCAGCGCAGTCTCGAGGTGCGTGGCGGCGCGCGACCCGGCAAGTATGGCATCGATGTTGCGTCCACCGCGCAAAGCAACTAACAATCGAAAGCCCTCGGCGGTGCCGAGGTAGAACCAGTTGGAGCCGGCCGAATCACCGGCCGCGATGCGCCGTAGAGCAATCGTCGTTACGCTGTCGCAAGCGGCGAAGAGGGCAGCCCGTTCGCTCGAATCCTCGAAATCTATACTGCGGTTGTTATAAATGATAGCCCTAAGGAGCCAGCCGCCGGGGTGGTCCGGAGTGGCTTCGACAAGACTGTCGGCGAGCGCGAGTGCGCGGTCATACTCCTCGCGGGTTACGTAGTCGAGGTATCTGCGGGCGATGTCGGTCGGCAAGCCGGTTCCGTTGCCGTAGGTGTAGGCAAGCCATCCCGAAAAGGATAGGAGAAGCGCCGCCGCCAAAGGTCTCCAACCACGATAATCGATCACCGGCGGTCGAGGAGTCCGGTGGCGTCGCCTTCGAGACGGGGTGAGTTTGCCGGGATGCCGGAGACTATCCGCACCGGCCCAACTTCCCGGGCATACCAAACGGCCCGCCGGCGGGTCTGGGAACTGCCGTCGGAATAGGTGTCGGTCCATATCGTTTCCACGCCCGGAGCCGCTTCGAATCTCCCGCCCGGGACGGCAATCTCCACAGAGGCGAGGAGTTTCTGCTGCTGCTCGACCGAAGCCTGAAAACGCTCCTCACCACCTGCCGAATAAACCCGGAAACGATACGAACTGCGGGCAATCCGGCCCGTCTCAAGACGCGCCGGAAAGACCAGACGGGGCGGATCAAACGCCGTGCAGTCGCCACCGGCAGATATGCGATAGAGGTGCTTCAAGCCTTCGGCGTCCCAGACATAAGCCGAACGCGAAGCCTCGGTAAGCGCGAACATCCGGGTGGTGTCGGCAACAGTAACAATGGAAAGGCTCGCTTCGGATCGTTCACCGGTTACGGTCATCGATCCGCTCCATTGGTCGCCGCGAGCGTTGTGCCATTCATAAATCCAGCGTCCTGATCGCTCGAGTGGAAAGTAGTCTTGCAACTGGACCACACCGCCACCTGCCGAGGCCGCCGGCTCGTCCTTGCGGCAGCCGGAAGAGAGGCCGATCAGGATGGGCAAACCCCACACTGGAAGGATGGTGAGAATGAGCCTCAAGGCGCGGCCAAGGGCGCTTGCCCGGAGATGGGCACAATGTCTGGAACCTGACACTGGCATAGTCATCCAATATAATGCGCAATTACCCTCCGGCAAATGGCTTGCCCTTACCTTTGCAATGCGTTATCTTCAAGATGTGAGCACCACTCCGGCGCATCTTGAAGCAGGGAGGCCGGCCCGTTCGGGACAGTTGATACTCGAGCGGCGCAGGCGGCTTTTGGATAAGATGGTGCCGGAATGGGCAGCATCGCGGGTTTTACTCGATCTGGGCTGCGGCAACGGGGCTCAGACTCGACTCCTGTCCGGACCCGGACGCACCCTTGTCGGTATCGACAGCGCCCGGATCGGCGATCTCGAAGAGATTCCCGACCGATCTGCATTCGTCTATGTCCGCGGCAGCGCGGGGGATTTGCCGCTGCGCAATGAAGCGCTCGACGGCGCGGTCTCGTTCGAGGTACTCGAGCATGTGCCCGATGACCGTGCTGCTGTGCTGGAGGTGGCGCGAACGCTAAAGCCGGGCGGGTTCTTTCTTTTCACGGTGCCTAACAAATGGTGGGTATTCGAGTCGCACGGAGCGGTGGTGCCGGGACTTAACTTCCTGCCTTGGAACCGTATACCGTTCGTCTCTTACCTGCCAGGCCACTTGCACGAGCGGATTGCCCGGGCTCGTATCTATACGCTGCGTCGAGCGCTCGAACTGGCTCGAAGCAGCGGACTTGAGCCGCTTGCGAGCGGCTATATCACGGCTCCACTCGACGTTCTCCCTAAAGGCCTCTTGCGCCGCATCCTGCGCAGCACCATCTTTAGAAACGATACGACTGCACTGCCAGTTTTGGCGGTGAACCTCTATGTCCTGGCGGCTAAGCCACTTCAGCCGGATTAAGTCATTGGATGTGGTGTCAGGTGTCCTCACCTGACACATACCGTCGGGTGGGGACACCCGACGGCACAATTACCTCTATATTAAGGCACTGGATGTGGTGTCAGGTGTCCTCACCTGACACATACCGTCGGGTGGGGACACCCGACGGCACAATAAACGGGACATTGTAACGCCGCCATCCTGACGGCACACGAATCAGAACCTCTATGTCCGCATCTTCTACCGTTCGCCCCAGCATCCTCGCCGTCGATGACGAACGCGCCAATCTCAATCTGCTGCGGCGCACCTTTCACCGCGAATACGACCTCCATCTGGCCGAGAACGGCCCCGCCGGCATCGAGTTTCTGAAACGCTATCCCATCGACATGATCATCTGCGACCAGCGTATGCCGGGAATGACCGGCGTGCAGATGCTGGTCGAGAGTTTAAAGATTTCTCCCTATGCCATTCGTATCATCCTGACCGCCTATTCCGACGTCCGCGACATTATCGAAAGCATCAACGAGGGGCGAATCTATCGTTACATTCTTAAGCCCTGGTCGCCCGACGAACTGCGGGTGACGGTCGCCAAGGCATTCCAGCATTACCGTCTCGAAAATGAAAACCGCGATCTGGTGGTGCAGTTGCGGGCATCGCTTGAGGAGTTAAAGGCAGCGCAGGAGGAGTTGGTTCGACAAGAGCGCCTTTCGACCATCGGCCGAATGGCGTCGAGCATCATCCACGATTTGAAACTGCCGATGACCAACATTCGAGCCGGCGCGTCGCTCCTGGCGGGAGACCGCCTCGAACCGGCGCGGCGCAAGGAGTTCAGCGACATCATTCTGCGCGAAGTGGACCGGCTCACACTTATGACCCGGGAGATCCTCGACTTTTCGCGCGGCGAGATGTCACTGGTTCGCGAGGAATTCGACCTCGGCGCGCTGCTGGCCGAGATTGCCGAAGACCTGCGGCGCGACTTCGACGACGCCGCTCTGACCCTGGTGCGCGATTGGGATGAGTTAGGTGTCATCGACGGCGACCGCAACCGTCTTCGCAGGGTCTTCCTTAACCTGGCGCTCAATGCCCGCGACGCTATGCACGAGGGCGGCCGGTTGACGATCCACGCCGGGCGCGACAGTAGAAATTTCCTCCTGCGCTTCCTTGACACCGGACCCGGCTTCCCGAAGGAGATCCTCGACCGGATCTTCGAACCGTTCGTAACTCACGGCAAACATAACGGCACCGGACTTGGCATGACCATTGCCCGGAAGATCGTCGAAGCGCACGACGGGACGATCCGGGCCGTCAATCCAAAGGGCGGAGGGGCATTAGTCGAGATAGAGTTGCCGGCTTGAATGTGCTCAAGGACTCAACCTCATGACGCAATATAGGCTGATTAGACTGGAGAGAATCACTAAAGTGGTGTCAGGTGTCCTCACCTGACACATACCGTCGGGTGGGGACACCCACCGGCACAATAAATAGAGTCTTCGACAAGGACGGCCAGCCCAGTCTGAAAGGGATCATTGCGGGGGAAGCGGTCATTCTGCCGCTCGCGGGAGTTGTTGCGGTGCAGCGGGTCGGCCGGATCGTCGCGCTGCCGGGATCGCCGCCCTGGCTTCCCGGGCTGATCTATTTTCGCGGCGGCATCGAAGCCGCTATAGACGCCGGGCGCCTCTGGGGACAGGGCAGTTTTCAGCCCGGCGACTCAGCGCGTGCCGTCCTGATCGAAGATAGCGGGCTAAGGGGGGTGTTGCTCTTCGATGACCTTCAAGAGTTGCTCGATATCGCTGCGCTTCCCTTTGCAGGCGGTGAACTGGCATCCCTGCCGCATCCTCCCGGCACCGCCGGAAGGCTGGTGACGAATCCGGCTGAGGATCATCCCCCGACCGCGCTGCTCCTGTCGTCCACGCAGTTGTTGCAAGGGCTTATGATGGGAAGAAAAGGAATATAGAATCATTGGATGTGGTGTCAGGTGTCCACACCTGACACCTGCCGTCGGGTGGGGATACCCAACGGCACAATAAACGGGACATTGTGACGCCGCCATCCTGACGGCACAGGAAATCATTGGATGTGGTGTCAGGTGTCCACACCTGACGCCTACCGTCGGGTGTGGCACCCGACGGCACAATAACCTTATTCTTGCCGGAGGAAACACCCGTGAGCCGTTGGCTGCGGATCGGCCTGACCGACAAACTCTATATCCCGTTCGTAGGGATCCTCGTCCTCTCGGTAGCGGTTACGATAACCTCCACGCTCTACGTCCTGCGCACATCCGATGGCGAACATTCCACTCTGCAAGTGGCATTTGCCATTCTCGCCAGCGGTCTCTCGACCATTGTTGTCGGAGCCTTCGTCTATAGCCTCGTGCTTCGGCGTGTCCTCTTGAGCCGCATCCGATCGGCTATCGACGCCGCGCAGTCCATCGCCGGGCGCGACTTGACACGGCGGCTCGACGAACAGGGCGGCGACGAACTATCCGTCCTGGCCGCAGCCTTCAACACCATGACCGACAACCTGCGCGATCTGACACGAGCCTTGCAGCGAGTCTCAGGTGAAATGGAGGGACGAGCCAAGGGCATCCTCGACACGGTCGAGCATCAGGCGTCGCTCTCAATCCGGCAATCGGAGGAGGTCTCACGACTCACCGGGACGATGTCGGAACTGGCGCTCTCAACACGCGAAATCGCCGGGTCGTCAACCCATGTCGTGCAGATAGCCGCCCAAACCCGTCGCGACTCCGAGCAAGGTGTCGCTGCCACCGACGAAAGCCGGACCCGAATGGACGAGATTTCGTCGGTCAATCGAGATCGCGCCGGTCAGATCGACGACTTGAAACGGCGCGCCTATCAGGTCGGAGAGGTGATGGAGTTCATCGAGCAGATCGCCGACCAGACTAAACTCATCGCCTTCAATGCCTCGATCGAAGCTGCCGGCGCCGGCGAAATGGGACGCCGGTTCGAGGTGGTGGCGCGTGAAATCCGCCGCCTGGCTGAGAATGTCGCCGAGTCTGCCGGCCAGATCCGTTCCCGCATCCTCGACATCCAGACCTCGAGTGAAAAGTTGGACGAGATATCACAGGTTGAGTCGGAGAAGGTGCGGCTCGGGGCAGATGCCGCGCTCAATACGGTCTCGGTGTTGCACCGCATCCGGGAAGGCTCGGGCCGAACCACTGCACTGGTGGAAGAAATATCGGGGGCTATCAATCGTCATGACAGCGCGTCCGGGCAACTGGTAGCAGCCTTGCAGGACATCGACCAGCAAGCCTCAGCGCTGCGCGACGGCTTGCAGTCGCTCAGCGACATCGCCTCCTCTATGCGCACCCTCGCGTCAAACCTGCACAACCTGACGGCTGGAGTCAGACTTTAGTGCTTGTTGCAGGCAGAGCATAGTATGGCCAAGGTTGACCTGAGCCGGTTTGCCGGACGATTCCGTCAGGAGACTCGCGACAACCTCACCGATTTCGACAAGGCGATGCTAAGCCTTGAACGCCATTCGGACGGCGGCGAGTCATTCGACGAGGCAATGCGGGAGTTGATGCGCCTCACCCACGCTATCAAAGGCGGCGCCAGAATGATCGGCTTCACGGCGGTCAATCGCCTGACCCACAGCCTCGAAGAGTTCCTCATATCGCTGCGAAAGCAAGGACGTGCCGGGCCGGGCGAGATAGATTTGATCGCCGAGTCGCGGAGTGCCATCGACCGGCTCCTCTTCGAGCGCGCTGAGGAGAGCCCAGATCTTCCCGACTGGACTTTAGTCCTGTTTGAACGGTTGGCCGGCAACTCGGGTCCTGAACGGAAGACGCTCACCTCTGGCGCGGATGACACCAGCACAGGAATTGCGCCTGAGGGGCCGGGCCGTCCGCCGGAGGCAGCGGTCCCCATCGCCACTTCATCCCGTCGCGTCGATGAGAGCACCGTGCGGGTCGATATCGACGCCCTCGATGACATTCTACTTTACGGTCGGGAACTCTCCGAGTCGCTAGACGGCCTTCGTCAGTCTCAATCTCAGATCGAACGGCTCAGCCGACGGATCGAGGACGAAGGGGTGCTACAGCCCGACCGATTGGCGCACGAATTGTCGAGGATTGCCATCGGCCTGCGCGAGAGAATCGCCGATGTCGATCGTGCGATGCGTCAGATAGATTCCGGCGCGGTTGAACTTAGGATGCGGCCGCTTAGCGAACTGCTGGAGGTGATCCCTCTTCAGGCACGGGAACTGGCACGGGCGCTCGGCAAGGAGGTCGAAGTCGAGTTCACCGGCGAATCGGTGCGGCTCGACGGGAGGATTGTCGAATTGCTGCGCGAACCGCTCCTGCACATCGTCCGCAACGCCCTCGACCACGGGATCGAGCCGCCCGACGAACGTGAGAAGGCAGGCAAACCGCGACGCGGGCAGTTGACTGTAGGCGGCTTCGAGATTGCCGGTTGGGCGCGGCTGGTGATTGCCGACGATGGCGGCGGACTCAACCTCGACCAGATTCTAAAGCGAGCCATCGAACTGGGGATCGCTGCGCGCGATGCTCTGCTTTCGCCGGGTGATGTTCGCGGGCTTCTCTTCGACGAGCGCTTCACCTCACGGCGGGTAGCGTCGGATGTATCAGGACGGGGTGTAGGACTGGCTGCAGTGCGGCGTCGGATAAAAGAACTGCGCGGAGATGTGTCAATAGACGGTTCGCCCGGACTCGGAACACGCATCGTCCTCCAGGTGCCGACTTCGCTCTCGAGCCAGCGCGCGCTCATCGTAGCGCTGCGCGGACTGGGCGATGCACCAGATGACTTGCGCTACTTCGGCCTGCCGACCGCGCTCGTCCGTGAGACGACCCGTCATGGTATCGCGGCTCTCGAGGAAGCCGATTCTTCGGGGCCCTCCTTTATGCTCCATCCGCCGGTATCGCTTGCTGCGCTGCTCGAAGGCACCCCGCTGCCGGCGCGGGCACACGAAGCCTATCATCTGATCTGCACCGATGGGCTTAACAGCGGCACCCTGGCAGTGCATAAGATTATCGCCGAGACCGAGATGATCGTCCACCCATTGCCGGAGATTGCCCGCGGTGCAGAATTGATCGCCGGTGCTGCAGCGCTCGGGAACGATGAGATGCTGCTCCTCTTGAATGTGCCAAAGTTGCTGGCGGCACTCACGGCAACGGGCCAGGTGCCTTCAGCGGCGTAAACTGATTTATCCGGGGCGGGATGATCCCGCCCGGACGGCTTGTATGCCAACTCCCCAGGCTCTAATAATGATTGCCTTATGACCTCTGATGGGCCGCTCATTCTGGTGGCCGACGACAGCCCGACTGTGACCGGCATCCTCGGTTTCCTCTTCAGCGAGCAGGGCTGGCGGGTTACGACCGCGGCGGACGGTGTCGAAGCGGTCCTGCGGTTCTACGAAGCGCCACCGGACCTGGTAGTGCTCGACATCGAGATGCCCCGCATGGACGGGTATCAGGTCTGCCGCCTGCTGAAGGAAGATCCCGAAGCGAAACGGGTGCCGGTGGTGATCCTCACTTCGCGCGACATGCAGAGCGACCGTTTTCGGGGGCTCTCGGCCGGAGCGGACGCCTACGTCGTCAAGGACCTCGAAGACGACAACCTGTTGGTTACAATTCGAGATCGACTTTCGGCGCAAACTGCGACCTCGCCTATCCCGCCGCGACGGGTGAGCGAAGGCGAGATCCTCCGCACCGTCAACCGAATGCTTGACCAGCGCCTCTTTATTATGACCGTTACCGGGGAACTGGAACGACTCGGGGCAAAGGTCGCCGACTTCGAAGACTTGATACAACAGGTGGTGCAACTTTACTCGCGCGTCTTCGAATTTGTCGTCGGCGGAGTCTGCATTAGGGACGGCGATGCGCCGGCGCACTATCTTGTCAGCGATCTGGAAGCTGGCTCGGCGGTGTTGGACGACCTTAGCCGGTGGCTCGTCAGCGAAGCAGGCTTGACGGGCGAGCCGTCGAGCATCCGCATCTTTCCTCACGAACGGACGCCGCGCCTTGCCGACGGCGATCCCGCATATCGAATGGCCTGGCCGATAGCATCTCACGGAAAGACTATCGGCGCCTTCGGTATGGCTTCGACCTCACCGCTCAAGTTTGAGTCTGAAGGACGCTATCTTCACGAGCAGTTCCTTGCCCGCGCGGCAATCGTCATCCAGAACGCGCTCCTGATGAAGCAGTTGGGCGAGCGCAACCAGGCTCTTGCCAATGCTCTGGCTAAGTTGAAGGAAGCGCAGAGCCAATTGGTGCAGTCTGAGAAGATGGCATCGCTCGGTCAGATGCTCGCCGGCCTGGTGCATGAGATCAACAACCCGCTCAATTTCATTGCCGGCAATATCGAAATCCTCGACGAATCTTACGGTGGGATGCTGAAGTTGATCGACGCCCAAGCCGTGTCGCAGGACAATGCAGAACGCGAAGCGGGTGCTTTAACTTACGGTGAAGTCGATCTCGAATTCATTCGAGAGGACCTCCCGTCCCTTATTGCCGATGTTCGGGAGGGCGTCGTCCGGGCGCGCCAGATTGTGCAGGATCTCTGGACCTTTACGGCGCAAGATCGAGGCGACGAACAGCTCTCGGATCTGGCAACGATCCTCC
This sequence comes from Calditrichota bacterium, assembly GCA_016867835.1. Classification (NCBI taxonomy): domain Bacteria; kingdom Pseudomonadati; phylum Calditrichota; species Calditrichota bacterium. The sequence goes on from VGIQ01000004.1 coordinate 50,528, forward strand.
ACTCGACGGTCAATGTCCTGCGCCATCGCTGGGAGCCAGTCGCGGAGGTAAAGGAGTCCTATGCCGCATTGCCGACCTATCTCTGCAACAGCGGGCAGATCGGGCAGACCGCGCTCAATCTGCTCACTAACGCTATTCAGGCGGTGATCGATCGACCGAAGTCAGTCGCCACGGGCAAGGGTCGGATCGAAGTCGGGCTGAAGCATGAAGGAGATTTCGTCCTGATAGAGGTCTCCGACGACGGGATCGGCATTCCGGAAGAAAACCTGGGCCTGGTCTTTGAGCCCTTCTTCACCACCCGCGACGTCGGCAGCGGTATGGGACTGGGACTCTCGATTGCGCATGGCATCGTCGCCCGACACGACGGCCGGATAGGGATCGTCAGCCAGCCCGGGAAGGGGACGACCGTTCGGATCACTCTTCCGGCATCGAGGTTGACCCAAGACCACACCGTTTAGACTACAAGATTTGATAGTGACCAACAAGCAGCGCATCCTCATCGCGGATGACGATCCCGCCTTGATCAGCATCCTGACGCATCTCCTGGAGTCCGAAAACTACGAGGTTATAAGCGCTTCGGACGGCGTCGCAGCCCTCGAAGCCGCGCGCCGGACCATGCCCGATCTGGTGATCCTCGATCTCATGATGCCGCGCCTCGACGGGTTCGGCGTCCTAATGAAACTCTACGGCGATGAGCCGCGCCTCCGCGCGCCGGCCATAATGCTGACCGCGCAGAGCGGACGCGACTATCGGGACGTGGCGGCGTCGCTCGGAGCGATTACGTTCGTCGAGAAGCCGTTCGACAACGAACGTCTGCTCGACATCGTCCGGAAAACCCTGGCAATCAAACCTCGGTCGTAAGATGGATGAAGAGGATAAACGGCTCGGCGAGATCCTTGTTCGGCAGAATGTCGTGGCCCGAACCGACCTTCAAGCGGCAACGCGCGAGAGTCGCAAGCGCGGAATTTCGCTGCGCGGCGCACTTGTAGGGCTCGACATCTGCCTTGAAGATCACATCAACTGGGCGGTCAGCCGGGAGTTGGGGATCCCGTTTGTGCTGGTCACGCAGGAGATGGTCGATCGGGATCTTCTGCAGCGCTATCCGCCGAATTTGCTCCGGTCGTCGCAGGCGATACCGCTGCCCGATGCCATGGGCGGGGTGACGATTGTGATGGCTGATCCGTTTGACGACGAGTCGTTCGACCTCCTGGCGGCGGTAACGACCGGCGACGTCCGGCGGGCGGTCGGGCCGGCAGCGCGCATTCAATACGCGCTCGAATTACTGCCTGAGCCGGAGGAGCGGCAGTTGATCTCGGAGACTGCGTCGCATGACGCCTCCGGCGTGGCGACGGTCTATGCCTTGCTGGTCGAGGCTTACCGGACTGGCGCGCGTCGCATCCTGATCCGTCCTTCAGGCGATGGCGCTGAAGCCGCCTTCCGGCTCGAGCGCGGCTGGGTCATCCGCAAGGCCTGGTCGAAGGAGCAATTCCTGCCGATCTGGACGCGATTCCGGGTAATGGCTGGCTTGTCGGTTGAAATGAACGGGACACGTGAGAGCGCAGTGCTCAATGCCCGTATCGAGTCCGTCCGGGTCCGGATTGAGTTCGCTTTCCTAAGGGAAAACAGTGCCGAGAGTCTGGCGCTCGACCTCTATCCTTATCAGCCCGCAAGGACTTTGGTAGAATTTCAAGCCTTGACCGTATCGCATCGCAAGGCATTGGAGGGGCTCTTTCGCCCCCGCCGACAGACTGGAATAGTGATCGTCAATGCATTCGATGAGTTTCAGCGCCAACGGATGCTCTACGCGATAGTGAGCCTCCTGGCGCCGCGCAAACTCGATATGCTCGCAATCGAGCCACGGGTCCGTTTTGAGCATCAACTGGTCCGGCGTCTCGAAGCCGGACCGGAGGGTGAGAGTCTGGAATGGTTTCTAAAGCAGCCGTTTGACACCGGTATTGTGCCAACGGCATCGGTTACGTCGGCGCGGCGGCTCTTCGAAACCGCCGGTGACCGGTTGATCCTGCTCGGGCTTGATTTTCTGCAAACCCATCTGGCACTGGAGGCGCTGCGTGAGTCGGTCGGGAGCGGTGCGCTGCTGGCCGACCGGCTGCGTGTCATCTGGACGGGCCGCCGCGTGGCGCTCGCCTGCGGAACCTGCGGGGGCACGATCTCGCCGCGACGCGGACAGGCGGTCTCAGGCCTTTGCGAAGGATGCAATGGCTACGGAACGGACCGTTACGACGACCTCTTCGAGATCCTCGTGGTGGACGACAACTGCCGAAAGATGTTTGCCGGAAACAGCTTATCCACCATTGAGGAGGATTCTGTTAAGCCGATCCTGACCGGCGCTTCGATCCGGTCGCTGCTTGAGGCCGGCATATCCGCAGGGCGTATATTCGATCCAGGAGAGGCAAAGACTGTCAGGAAAAGTCATTAGGCAACGAGACACCACTTTCATTGATGGATAAAGCACACTTGCCGGGTGAGATCACTTCGCCGGCATCGCCACTGGTTGGCATCCTCGACTTCGCCTGCGAGTTGGGGGCTTCGGACATTCACCTCTGCGCCGGAGCACCGCTAATGATTAGGCTGCACGGCGATCTGGTGAAGATGAGCGACTACGCCGATGGACTCGGGGAAGACTTCACGCCGGCCGATATCGAAACACTGCTCGCGGGGATCATGTCGAGCGATTTGCAACGGCACTTCAGCACCTCGTCGGAACTTGACTTTTCGATCAATCTGACGGCCGGCGACCGCTGCCGGGCCAACCTCTTCCGCAATATCTTCGGCGCATCGGCGGTCTTTCGGATCGTTCCCTCGAAAATCCCCGAACTTGAGAAGTTAGGCGTCCCGGCGGTGATGCAGCAGGTGGTCATGCGGTCGAAAGGGCTGGTGCTCGTAACCGGCCCGACCGGATCGGGAAAGTCAACGACACTTGCGGCGCTGATCGACTTCATCAACCGCAAGACGCCGAAGCACATCATCACTATCGAAGACCCGGTGGAGTTCGTCCATCCCCCCAAGCAGTCGCTCATCAACCAGCGCGAGATCGGCAAGAGTGCGTCGAACTTTATGGAGGCGCTGCGCGGAGCGCTGAGGGAAGACCCCGATGTGATTCTGATCGGCGAGATGCGCGACCTCGACACAATACAGATGGCGATCACTGCAGCGGAGACCGGCCACCTCGTCTTCGGAACGCTCCACACAATGTCGGCAGCCAAAACGGTCGATCGGGTGATCGGCGAGTTCCCGGCCGACCGGCAAAATCAGGTTCGGATGCAACTCGCGGAATCACTATCGGCGGTCATATCGCAAATTCTCCTCCCACGCGGCGACCAGCCGGGCCGGGTGGCGGCCTTCGAGGTGCTTATCTCGACGCCGGCGGTGCACAACCTGATCCGCGAAAACAAGACCTATCAGATCAGCACCGTGATCCAGACCGGAACGCACCTCGGCATGATCGGAATGGACCAGTCGCTAATGTTGTTGGTGAATGCCGGGCTGGTGGCGCCAGCCGAAGCGCGAAAGTATGCCGGAGAGCCGAAGATGTTTCCCGACCGGGCGCCTCGGGCAAAAACGCATACTAATGTTAATGCTAATGCCGATGACAACATGCGGGCTGGCGCAGATGCAAGCGACTAATGATCGATGTCCAATGCAAGACCTTTCCCATCATTCCAGGTGGCCAGCGCGTTCCAAAATCCCAAATCCAAAATCCAATATCCAAGATTATTGTGCCGTCGGGTGTCCTCACCCGATGGTCTGTGTCAGGTGAAGACACCTGACACCACAACTAGTCATTGTGCCGTCGGGT
>VGIQ01000005.1 GCA_016867835.1 Calditrichota bacterium
GGTTCGAATCCGGACGGTGTAACGAATGACGAGACCTCGCTCTATGTTCTCACGGATGGAGTGGACAAGAGCGACGACCGCCTCACCCGTCTCACCGTGCAGGCTGAAGGCGGCGTTCGGCTTTCGACGCTTTATCATAATTACGGTTCGGTCGTTATCGATGACGAGCGCGGTTGGACGTTATGGGTCTATAACGACGGCGCGCAGGCGGCCGAACTGATCGATATCGAAACGGCGGACGGGAATCCCAACATCTTCATTGCCGAACATTGGCGCTTTCCGCAGCGTATCGCTCCCGGGGATTCAGCCGGTCTTACGATCACCTTCTCACCGGCTTGGGTCGATTCGGTTCACATTCGCTTTGGCCTCACCTTTGACCTTGACCGGGTGACGAACTGGGTCGATCTTCGCGGCAAGGGTGTGCGTCGTCAACGGGATATAATCGTCCCCAACCGGGCGATCGACTTCGGTGTGGTCTATTCCGGTCAGTTCGTCCGCTCCTCGGGAATGCGAACTTTGTTTATCGAGAACAACGGCGGCGAACCACTCACTATTCAATCGATGATCTTCGGTGACGACGAGTTTACCTTCGGCTATTATCAACTGCCGGTAACGCTTCGCGAACCGGGACTTTACCGTATTCCGATCTTCTTTCGTCCTCGAGCCGCCGGACGCTTCAACAGCACCTTGACGATCTTCTCGGACGACCCCGACTCAGCCCGGATAACGGTGCGACTATCGGGTATGTCCGAATCGCGCAACTATCCCGGTGGAGCGCTGTTATGGTCCACTGAGGTAGGCACAAACAACCTTCCCGGCCAGACAGTTCGAGCCATTCTCGACATCTCGGACATCACCAGCGACAATCTTGCCGACGTGGTCATCGCCGGCAACGACTATAAGATCGAGAGTTTCCACGCCGCATCATCTCAATCTTCGACCCGGGTTTGGACCTACCGGACCGATCTTAATCCCTGGCGCAGTGGACTGGTGCCGGGGCCAAGAGCTATATCGGGCGGTGAAGACTGGGATAACGACCGGATCGGAGAGGTTGTCGTCGGTCTGGGCGGGCGGGCGCTTTCGGTCGTTACCCTATCCGGACGCACCGGTCAGGAGTTGCGCGTATTCGATACGCACCACTTGCCGGGGGGTGGTGGTGAAGTAAAGATCGTTCAAGCGTACCATGATCTGACCGGGGACCGGGTGCGCGACATCTTTGCCGGCTGCGCTGCAGTCAGTGAAGTCAACGCCACTAACGGCGCCTTCGTCATCAACGGGCGGACCGGCCAATTGGCATGGTTCACCCCGACTACCGGCCGGGTTCGGGACATATTCGAAATCGGGGACGTTTCAGGGGACGAAGTCGTCGATCTTGTGGTAGTCTGCGAAAATGGGGATGTGTTGGCGCTCGATGGGGCAAGGGGACGGCTTCTTTGGGAAGCGTCGGTCTTCGGCACGATCTGTTCGCAATTCGCGATAAGCGATGTGAACCGCGACGGAAGCCGGGACGTAACCATCGTTACGACCGCCAGCGGCATCAGTATGTTCAACGGTTCGAACGGTGTCCGGCTATGGCTGGCGGGAGCCGGCGTAAGGGCTTTCGAACAGATCAACAACGCCGTCCCAATGGATGACGTTAATGGCAACGGCAGCCATGACATTGCCGTTGGTGACGGGGTCGCGTTTGCCCGCGCCATCGACGGACGAACCGGTGCCGCAGTCTGGGACACAACGATCAACCTCGGCTCAGCCTGTTGGTCTATTGCAACCATGCAGGACATCGATAACGACGGCAAACGCGACTTGCTGTTCGGGACTTCAGTCGGCCGCCTTTACGCCATTTCGGCCAGCGGTCGTAACGGACTATGGTCATATAGCAACGTTCAGGAGGGTCATGGTTTTCGCATAGTCACCGCTACCCGGGACCTGGACGGCAATGGCCAAACCGATGTCGTTGCAGGTATGGAAAACGGCAGCGTTTATTGTTTCGCCGGTTCTTATGTCGGACTTGCGGTGCCGGACGTTGAACAGACTCCACTCCAGCCGCAAACCGTGTTACTGAATCCGGCCTGGCCCAATCCCTTCAACGGCAGCGTCAATTTGCCGTTATTCCTTGCCGCTCCGGCACCGGCCGAGTTGCGGATCTTCGACCTTGCCGGTCGCGAGGTCTATCGCTACGGACCGATCTTGCTCACTACCGGTGAGCACCGGCTCACCTGGCCGGGAGTCACGAAAGCCGGACTTCCCGCCGCAAGTGGTTTCTATCTGGTGAGGCTTACAGCAAACGGCAGCGAGGTCGTTCGTTCGATCGAGTTGATGCGATGACGAGCCTGAAATTGAAAGTACTGAGAATCGTGCTGCTCTGCGCCGTTATGGGCGTTGGCCTGAGTTCTTTGGTCCTGGCCGAGCCGTCGAATATGTTCCCTCGCACGGATGATCCTGAACTCTGGGGCTTTTATATTGTTGATAGCCCGACATTGCCCCGGAGAGACGATCCGGACCGGGTCGGCTTTCTCTTTGGCTGGCCGCGTCAGATGTCAGCCGAAACGCCTGCCTGGGGGCGAACGCCGACGCTGCTCGACATCGATGCCAACGGCGACCTGGAGGTTGGTGCGATGAGCGGAGACTTGAAACTGCACATCTATCAGCACGACGGCGCCTATTATCCCGGCTTTCCAACCCGACAGCACTTCGGAGGCCGTCCGCAGGCTTGGGTTAACCCCAATCATCCGATCACAACGGCAGTCGGGGAGTTCGATGGCAACGGCCGGCTCGATCAAGGCTGGTGTGCCGACATCGGCTTTCTGCACATTACTGGCGAGTCAGGCGACGAACCGCATCCCTATCCTCTTGACCTGGGGCGTAATCTGCGCTTTGGCTTGCCGGGGATGATCGATCTGGAAGGTAACAACCGGGTCGAGGTCGTCTTCCATCGCTATCATGCATCGCTCGACTCTCAACGGGCGCTGCTCGACGTTGTCAATGACGAAGGTACCTCGCTTGAAGGCTGGCCAGTGGCTTATGAAGGCGGGAGCAATTCATCGCCGGCAGTGGGGGATATCGATGGCGACGGCCGAATGGACATTGTGATTGGGTCGCGGCGCAGCGGCAATGCTTTGGGTGGAGTTTGGGCTTTCCGGCAGGATGGAGTCCGGCTGGGAGGCTTTCCGGTGCGGAGGTATGAGACTATTGGGGGTCCAATTGCGCTCGCCGATTTAGACCGCGACGGACGGCTTGAGATTATCCTTTGGGCGCAACTGGCCGACAGCACGCGAGGCGGCATTTTTGCTTTTAACTATCGCGGTGAAGTTGCCGAAGGCTTCCCGGCGATTACCCGGAGTGGTCATCCAACCGGGTCGGTGGCGATTGCCGATATGGACGGCGATCGCTCGCCGGAAATCGCCTTCGGAACCTTCGATCCCGAGCGAGGTGCGCAGATCTACGTCTGGAATGCCGGCGGACGTCTCCTGAATGGCTACCCAGTGACGCTCGGAGGTCCTGCCGTCGTAGGCTCGGTGATCCTTGCCGATGTGAGTGGCGACCGCCTGGCCGATGTGATAGCAGCGGTGGCTCCCACCGAAGGCGGACAAGGCCACATTGCTGCTTTCGATATGCACGGTCGTCCCGTAGAGGGATTTCCCATCTCCCTTGTGGAGTGGGGTGGAGGTGCACTCGCCGGAACGCCGACCGTCGGTGACCTCAACCGTGATGGCAGCAACGACTTGATGGCCGTTACCATTTCCGGCCGGTTATTGGCTTGGAACACTCCCGGCGCACCGGCGGCAGACGAATGGCCGACCGAGCGCGGCTCGATGGCGCGATTGGGACTCCGTCCCGCAGACTTTCCCCGTGCCGTCGGGTCCGAAGGTCGAAGCACGTTGCCGACGCGCTCTTCGCTTAAGGTGGCTCCCAATCCCTTCAACGGTTTTGCGACGATAAGCCTGACCCTCACCCGACCGGAGGAAGCCGGCTTGCGTATCTATGACGTTTCCGGACGGCTCTGCAGCAGGCTCGACTATGGGCGTCTTGCTTCGGGAGTGCATCGCTTGACGCTCGACGTGCGACAGACCGGACTCACGCCCGGAATCTACTATTTACGCTGGGGACAAGGGAGCGCACCTTTGACCGAGACCCTGCTCTACCTGCCGTAATGCTATCAAGTGAGTTGCCATACAATGCGCCGGTTGTTGCGCTCTTGCGCCACCGGCGCTTTCGTTTCTATATTCTCCCCATCCGGTTTCGCCGGAGTATCCTGCAAAACGACTCTGTTCACATGAAGAAAGGATTCCCTGTGGGTCGATCGGGTAACCTGACCACGATGGCTGCCGCACTTCTGATCTTGCTGGCCGGTATGGCCGGTTGCGGCGGTAAGAAGCAGTCAAGCGACGAAGCCGCACTTGAACTTTTCGCCCAGGCGCAGGAACTGCAGAAGGAGGAGAAGTTTTCTGATGCGGTGCGCATCTATCGCCAGATCGTGCGCGATCACAGTTCGACCCGCCAGGGGATCAACTCGCAGTTTATGATCGGCTATATTTATGCCAATCATATCCGGGATCTCGAGCAAGCGCGCATCGAACTTAGCCGGTTCATCGAGAAGTATGGCTCTACGGCGGACTCAGGTTTGGTAGCAGGCGCGAGGTTCGAATTGGAATACCTCGGAAAGAACATCGACGAGATACCGATTCTCTCAACGATGGGGACCGCTGAGAGCGGCGTCGATACCGCCGACGGAAGGTAACGGCATTCGGAGGGGGGGTGAGAGTAGTAAGGGGCTGTCCCGAAGATCGGGACAGCCCCTTCGTTTCTGCGGCCTGGGAGCAGCAGATCGGACTGACTATCGGCGGCCGGCTTGCAACGTGATCTCGACTTCCTCGGTCTCATCCTGAATAACCTCGGCGCGAGCACGACCGATGCCGACACCGCGCAGACCGGCGGTTACGACATAGTTGCCGACCGGGATGTTCTCAAAGGAAATCTGGCCATTTGCGTCGGTCTCACCGTGGAAGTGGGCACGAATCATGCCCCGGCGATGAAGCCTAACCGGCATCACGATGACGCGGGCGCCTTCAACGGCATTGCCTTCGGCATCGAGAACCGTGATTGCGATGTCACCAGTTACGACGTCGCCGCCGCCACCACCACCGCCACCGCCGCCGCCCATATGGCCCTGCAGACGGAGTTCGACGTTCAGGTCGGCATCAGCTACTCGTAGTTCAGCGCGAGCGCCACCGGCTACGCGATGCATTGCCATGATGATGTAATTGCCGGACGGCACAGCACGGAACCCGAAGCGGCCTTCACCATCGGTTTCTGCACGGGCAACGAAAGGACGCATATTGCGGCCCATCATCATGCCCTGAATCGTCACCTGCGCTCCCGCTACGGCAGCGCCGTCAGCGTCGAGCACGACTCCGTTGACGGCCGCGTCCGCGAACGCCGGCATCGCCGAAAAGCCGAGCACGAAGCCCAAGGCTACGATGGTTAGAATCTTGATCCCCTTCATAATGTCTCCCTTGTGGTTGTGTTAGGTTGAACTATTGCTCTGCGGGTTGCTTCAACAGAGGTTGAATGCTTTCGGTTTGACTTTTCGCAAAGGGTATGCCAACTCGAAATCAGGCACAAATACGCCTTGAAGTCTGCGCTTCCCTGCGAAGGTTGTGCTGCCTGCTGTGAACGCTGTTCGCACCAGCATGACTACAGTCCAGTTTTTCAGGCTCATATTGGCCGGTCATTGAAGCCCCTGGCTTCAGGATACTTGACACTGCTCACTCGCGTTTCCATATTGTTATAAGCATTTGCGTTCAGTAGGACAGACATTCTTGTCTGTCCGTGCTTGTCTGTCCGTGCTTCCGACGGCAGTTTGCTATCCATGTGTAGGACAGACAAGAATGTCTCTCCTACTGAAAACGTGTCCGACTGAATGCAAATTGGTATTACATACCGGCATTGCCGGATCAATAGAACTACGTTGGAGGTGCCTCTTGCACTACAAATGGAAGACCGGGATGCTGGCTTGGGTCCTCTTCCGGGTAACCGGGCTGGCTCTGGTCGGTTATCTTGCGATGCACATCATCGTTATTAGCAATCTACACGACCCCGCCAAGTTCGACGAGACGATGCGGTTTCTCGGCTCCTGGCAGTTCCGGGTGCTCGAAATCGGCCTTTTCTTCATCGTCCTCTATCACGCACTTAACGGCGTCCGTATCTTTATCGTTGACTTCTGGGGCGGAGCCGTCCATCAGGCAAAACTCTTCTGGGGGCTGGCGACTCTCGGAGTGATCCTCTTTGCCGCCGGCACCTATCCGATGCTCTCCCATGCCCTCTATTGGAAGGACGTCCAGAGTGGCAAAATTGAGCATCACGGATCCGGCTACGGCGGTGCCGGGCAACCGGTGAACAAGTCTGTTGCTGCAGGCTCAACGTCGCAGGAGGCCAAAGATGACTAACCGCGACCGCGGACTCGGCTCTGGCGGAGCCTTTCATTGGTTCTTCCAACGGATCACCGGCGCAGTCCTCCTGATCGCGCTCCTGCTTCACTTCTGGGTCCTCCATTTCTTCCCGCCCGATCACGGCAACATCACCTACGAGACGGTGATGGCGCGCCTGCAGCATCCACTTTGGAGAACCATCGACCTCCTCTTTCTGGTAGTCGGCCTCTATCACGGAATGAACGGCGTAGTGCTCGTCGTTCACGACTATGTCCGCGCCAAAGGCTGGCGGATGGCAATTGTCGGGGCGCTCTGGGTGGCTACGATCGTTTTCCTTATTGTCGGGTCGATGACCATCCTCGGCCTCGCGGGAGGTAGAGCCTAATGGCTGATGTGATGATCCACAAGTTCGACGCCGTCGTAATCGGCGCCGGGCTGGCCGGTCTTAGAGCCGCGCTGGAACTGTCGCGCCACTTCGGAACCGCCTGCATCACCAAGGTCTTTCCGACGCGGTCGCATTCAGGGGCCGCTCAAGGCGGAATCGCCGCCTCGCTCGGCAACCTTGACGACGATAACTGGGAGTTCCATATGTTCGACACCGTCAAAGGGTCGGACTACCTGGGCGACCAGGATGCCATCGAGCAGATGGTGCGCGAAGCTCCTGACGTCGTGATCGACCTTGAGCACCTTGGAGTGCCCTTCAGCCGGACGCCGGAGGGCCGTATCGCCCAGCGTATGTTCGGCGGACATACCCTCAACTACGGCGAAAAGCCGGCACTTCGAGCATGTTACTCTGCCGACTATACCGGGCACGTCGTTCTGCACACGCTCTACGAACAGACCATCAAGCACCACACGCGGTTCTTCAGCGAATTTCAGGCCCTGGCGCTCCTGATCGAGAATGACACCTGTGTCGGCTGCGTGGCTTGGGATATACGAAATGGCGGACTGCACGTCTTCCACTGCCGGGTTCTGGTAATGGGGACGGGCGGCTATGGTCGGGCTTTCAAGATCACTTCGAACGCCCACGCCAACACCGGCGACGGGCTCGGTCTGGTGATGCGCCAGGGACTTCCGCTGCAGGATATGGAGTTCGTCCAGTTCCATCCGACCGGCCTCTGGAAGCAGGGCATATTGGTAACCGAGGGCGCCCGCGGCGAAGGCGGTTATCTCCTCAACAAGGACAACGAGCGCTTCATGCAGCGCTATGCCCCCAAGTTGATGGAACTGGCGCCGCGCGACATGGTCTCGCGCTCAATGCAGCAGGAGATCGATGAAGGCCGGGGCTTGCCCGGCAGCGAGTTTGGCGATTACATCCTGCTCGACCTCCGGCACCTCGGCAAGGAGAAGATCCTCGAGCGCCTGCCCCAGATTCACGATCTGGCGATGAACTTTTCCGGCGTCGATTGCTTCACCGAGCCGATCCCGATCCAACCTACGGCGCACTACTCGATGGGCGGCATCCCGGTCGATAACGGCTGCCATGTGCTGAAAAACGGCAGACTCGCGCGGATCACCGGGCTATACGCCGCCGGGGAGTGCTCGTGCGTCTCAGTGCATGGCGCCAACCGGCTTGGCTGCAACTCGCTGCTGGAGGCGGTTACCTTTGGCCGGTTTGCTGGCCGGTCGGCGCTCGCCGATTTGCCGCATATCCAGTGGAGCGACCTGCCGAAGAGTCCACGCGAGCAGGCTCAGGAAGAGGTAAGCCGCCTCCTGTCGGCGAACGGTTCCGAAAAGGTGGCTAACATCCGGGCTGAACTGCAGGCTTCGATGACGGCGCGATGCGGCGTCTTTCGCAACGGGACCGACCTGGCTGCGCAACTGGCGTTCGTGAGCGATCTTCAAGATCGCTTCCGGCGAATCCGCCTTGACGACAAAGGGATGATCTTCAACACCGACCTGATGGAAGCCATCGAGTTGGGGCATCTGCTCGAGTTCGCCGAGGTGATCGTTTCCGGAGCGTTAGGCAGGGAGGAGTCGCGTGGAGCTCACTCCCGAAAGGACTTCCCCAAGCGCGACGACGGCAACTGGCTAAAGCACACGCTTGCCTGGCGCCGGCCTGAGGGCGGGATCGAGTTCGATTGGCGTCCGGTGGTGATCTCGCGGTTTGAGCCGAAAGAGAGAGTATATTAGTAGGACAGGTTTCCGAACCTGTCTTTTCCACGCGGGCGGGAATGTATCTGAGAAGCATCGTCATTCTCGCGCGGGTGGGAATCCAGATGGACTGGCTAATCTCAATGCCGGATCACGTTGAGTCCGGCACATTTCAAAGGAGGTTACGATGGCTAAAGGCGGCAGCAGTTCCGGCGGTGGCAAAGGCTCTGGCGGCGGCGGCGGAAAGGGAGGCGGTAGTGGAGGTGGAGGAGGAAAAGGTGGTGGGCAAGGTCCGGGTGGAAACTGGCCAAGCTCCACTGGAAAACCCTCAGGCGGTGGACGCAATCCTGGCCCGAAGTGAATGGAATGGGGAAGGGCGGGTGTCATGCCCGCCCTTTGCCCCAATCAACAGTGTAAGGACGACGTAATGCAAACACTCGACTACTCTTTCTACGAAGATGACGGCTGGCTGGTCGGCTGGCTGCTCGATTATCCCGACTACCAAACGCAGGGCGAGTCGATCGAGGAACTCGAGGAAAATCTCCGAGACATTTTCGACGATATTACGGACGGATATATACCTCATGTCCGCAGGATCGGGCACTTGACTATCCAATGAAGCGAGGGGATCTCATTCGCCAGTTGGAAAACCTTGGCTGCATCCTGATCCGCCACGGCAAGAGGCACGATTGGTATCAGAATCCATTGACCAAAGCGTCTCAACCTGTGCCCAGGCACAACGAGATCCGGGATACGCTTGCTCGCGACATCATCAAGAGGTTGAAGGGTTGAGGCAAAGAGGCAATATGGATGACCGCCGCACCCGCGCCGACATCGAGCCAATCCTTCGCGAGGTGGTCGAAATCCTCGTGCGCGACTACCAGCCGGAGTTGATCATCCTTTACGGAATGATTAAAGGACGGTTCATGGAGATTAACTGATTGCAGTTTTGGCTTGGAACCGGCTGGATGAAAGCCTTAAGAGAACGTCTTGTTGCGTGGCAGATTCATGCCAGCGAGAGGATGGCTGAACGCGGATTTACTCGCGCCGCAGTTCTGGAGGCGTTGGTAGATGCGGAATGTATTGAGAGTTATCCGGATGACATACCATTTCCGAGCGCACTGTTTCTTGGTTGCGATAATGGACGACCAATACATATTGTAGCATCGCTTGACCATAGTGTCGGAATCATTCACATCATCACGGTCTATGAACCGGATGTGAGCCGGTTTGAACCTGGATTTAGAAAACGGAGACCAAATTGAGATATAAACTCCGGGAAGGGCTCTGTCCCATTTGCGGCGGTGACCGCAGGCCAGGCACAACTCTGTTTTCAGCCGACATCGGGTCCGGCGTCGTTGTCGTGCGGCGGGTCCCCGCCTCGGTCTGTGCACAGTGCGGCGAGGCACTCATCGACGATGAGACCGCCGCCCAACTTGAATCCATTGTGGTGGAAGCCCGCGAAAAGAAGCGGCTGGTAGAAGTGATGGAGATGGGGTGAGGGTTAAGGAATGAAGAATCAAGACCGCCGCACCCGCGCCGACATCGAGCCAATCCTTCGCGAGGTGGTCGAAATCCTCGTGCGCGACTACCAGCCGGAGTTGATCATCCTTTACGGCTCGTATGCCTGGGGGAACCCGACGCGGCATAGCGACATCGATCTGTTTATCGTGAAGAAGACGGATAAGGATCGCATCGACCGCTATGTTGAGGCAGCAGGATTGATTTTCAAGCCGGACCGCCATATTGCATTACAGCCTAACATCTACACGCCGTCGGAACTGGCTGCCAGAATGCGAATCGGCGATTATTTCGTAGAAGAAGTCCTCACAAAAGGAAAGGTGCTTATCGCAGTACAAAGGCTTCTGATCAGACTATGCCGGAATCCTCCCCTCCCCGGAGTGTGGCTTCGAATCGATGCGGCGCCATGCGGGGAGATGCCGTTTGCTGGACGGAACCGTGGTGCAGCGCCTCGAGCGCTGGCACTGCTTCTCCTGCGGATCAGACTTCTTCGACCCGCAGGCGATGGACAAAATCGCCGCAGAGCGGCTGCGGCAGCGCGGCGCACGGAAGACAAAGCGACGGGAGCCGGAATATGCGTGAGACGAGCGTCATTCAGTCGTAGCGCCGCAACCTCACCTTTCTGCTGCGAACGACCGCAAAAAACGCACAAACTCTGGGTCTGGAAGGCTTATTTTCGTGATTCAGGGCGACTCATTGATTGGGAATGCGGTGGTCGTGATCAATCTACCTTCCAGCGGCTTATGAACCGGCCTAAGCGATGGAAAACGGAAGTCTATTGCACTGACAACTGGAACGCATACGCCTTGGAGATAGAACCTGAAAAGCACTGTATCACCAATCTGGAGACCACTGCAATCGAGCGAGATAACGGACGACAAAGGCATTGGCTGGGACGGTTTCGTCGCCGGTCGGTGATCATCTCCAGATCGGCTGAGATGGCAGACCTGAGCATTGCACTTTTTGCACACCACAGGATCAACGGTGACATGCAAGGACTACCACTTCTTGGTTAATACTCTCATCACATCAATGCCAATCAAGTATACTCTTCGTATTGCTCTCTTCACTGCGCTTATCTTGCTGGTGCCATTGACGGCGATGCAGTTCACAGATGAAGTTGACTGGAGCCTGTCCGATTTCGTCATTGCAGGTGTTCTTCTGTTTGGCGCCGGTCTCGTATATAAAGTGGTCACTAATAGGGGGGGCACTACCGCTTACAGGGTCGCTGCAGGCGTTGCGATCTTTGCGGCGTTGATGCTCTTCTGGGTGAACGGCGCAGTCGGGCTCATAGGCAGTGAGAACAATCCCGCCAACCTAATGTATCTTGGGGTTATCGGTATAGGCATCATCGGAGGTGGAATCGTGCGCTTCAAGCCGGGTGGAATGGCGCGAGTAATGTTCGCAGTGGCGTTGGCTCAGGCTCTGATCCCCTTGTTTGCGCTGATAATCTGGAAATATCAGGCCATCCCTGAGAGACTCTTTTGGGGCGCACTGGGGGGCACAGGTGTTTTCACTTTCAATTCTATCTTCGTTATGCTGTTTGCCGTCTCCGCTTTTCTCTTTCGCCATGCCGGCTCGTTAAAGAAGTTATCCTCGTCTTAGAAAGAGCAAACTATCTGTTAATGTGTGAGTTCAATATCCCCATGAAAATCCCTACCCAAGCCATCGAAACCACCGGCATCGATGACGCTGCCAACCGCCTTCTACTCGATGAGGTTTTGCGGGTTAAGACCGATACATGCGTTTAGGTGTTGGACAGAGGGCGAAACCGAAGAAGTGGCGCTGGAGATCTGGATTCCCCCCTTCGCGGGAATGACAAGGCCAAACAAGACTCGCTAAATCTATGAACTCTAACTTGTGAACTCGAACCCTGAGAGCTTTATGACCACATCTGAATTAGACACAATCGCCGAGCGCATCCGCCGCCTTCCGCCGGACCGCCTCCGCGAGGTGATAGACTTCATCGCATTCATCGAGTCGCGCTCCGATACGAGACGTTCGAGAATATGCTCGCCTCACTGGAGGTTCTGGCAAGGGATTGGGACACGCCGGAAGAGGACGCGGCTTGGGCGAAGTTGTAAAAGGCGATATCGTCGTCATGCCCTTCCCCTTTTCGGACTTGAGCAAGTCGAAACGGCGGCCCGCTCTTGTTCTTGCGACTTTGCCTGGCGACGATGTCATCCTCTGTCAAATCACCAGCGTTGACCGCAATGATCGCTGGGCTTTGCCGTTGAGCGATGGTGACATTGAGGGCGGCGCGCTGGGGCAGCCGGGTTTCATTCGCCCTGCTCGACTGTTCACTGCCGATTGCAGAGTCATCATCTATCGCGTTGGCCGAGTTCGACATTCTCTCCAAGATAAAGTCGTCGAGCAGATTTTGCGGATATTGCGAGCATAAGAAGACCCCTTAGACCCGTGAACTCAATTCCATGAAAACCCATACCCAAGCCATCGAAACCACCGGCATCATTGACGCTGCCAACCTTAAGGCCCGAAAGAACATGAACACACCCAAAGAATCCCTGGTCGAACTTGCCCGCAATCTTCCTGAGGGCGCCACCTACGACGACATTATCTACCGCCTCCACGTTCTATCCAAGACCGAACGGGGGCTTAGGGCGGAGGCCGAGGGCCGGCTGATCAGCGTTGAGGAGGCCAGGAAGAGAACATCGCAATGGCGCTCAAAGTAGTCTGGACCGAACCGGCTGCCCAAGAACTAAATGACATTGCCGCCTTCATCGCCATCGACTCGCCGCACTACGCCCAAGTCGTGGAAGACCGCATTCATGAAGCCGCCGACAGTCTTGTTCACTTCCCAGACGAAACCGCGTCGTGCCTGAACTTGACCGTGAAGACATCCGTGAGGTATTCGTCTATGATTATAGAGTAATCTATCGGCTGACGCAGAAGAAATCCGGATAATTATGGTGCTTCACGGGGCGCGAGATGCACGCAGAATTTTGGGCGATGCGAATGGCGAGTTCTATTCTCCTACGTCGGCGGCTGACTAAATGAGGAAGACGCTCAAGAGTTGTGATCCTTTCGCCTACTCCGTCACCCTTTCGTCACCCTTTCGTCACGCCTTATCTCAGTATTGGGTATGGAGTTACGCGGTTTGTGTGACGAAGTGACGATTTTTCCGCTACACCCCCTTTCATTAGCATTGGCATTAGCATTGGCATAGTATGCTCATCACCTTCAAAATTTTCCGCTTCGACCCCAACAACGAAGCGCGCGATAAATCGCCGCGCTACCAGTCGTTCCAGGTCAAAACCCACCCCGGGATGACCGTCCTCGACGCCCTGCATGACATCAAGTGGCAGCAGGACGGCACACTCACCTTCCGGCGCAGTTGCCGGTCGGGCATCTGCGGCTCGTGCGCGATGCAGGTTCACGGCCTCAACCGCCTCGCCTGCGAGACGCAGGTCGAGCCGATGGGGAAGAAGACCATTGTCGTCGATCCGCTCCCCGGCTTCAAGGTCTTGCGCGATCTCGCCGTCGATATGGATCCCTTCTATGAGAACATGGCGCGGGTGAAACCGTTCCTCATCAACGACGACCCGCCTCCCGACCGCGAGCGGATTCAATTGCCGGAGGAGTTCCATCACATCGAAGACCCCATCGCCTGTATCATGTGCGGCGCCTGCACCTCGAGTTGCCCCTCGTTCTGGTATGATCAGGACTACATCGGCCCGGCAGCGATGGCCAAAGCCTACCGCTACATCTTCGATACCCGCGACAAGGGGGCGTCCAACCGGCTCGACGTGCTCGACAATAAGCACGGCCTCTGGCGCTGCCATACGATCTTCAATTGCATGGATGCCTGCCCCAAGCGAATCAAAATCACGCAACACATTTCAAGCCTGAAGAAGAAGGTGATCGCGGAAAAGTATTAGGCAGGAACAGTGCGGGCGGACGAGGGCGTCCGCCCGCCAGCAACCGGAGAGGGTGTCCGGTGGCACACCTCAACACGAATCTATGAAGAACGAAGAAACGAAGAAATAATATCTTAAATGATATCGCTTCTGCGCTTCTTTGTGTTGAGAATCGTCAACCCCAACTGGAGAGCCGGTTGACAGACTATGAATCCCACCTGCAAGCCGACTTCGGCCGATACCCACTTGGCGAAATAGTAGGTCGGACAGCCGAACGAGTTGGCGGTCGAATTGCCATGCGCGCCTGGACAGGCGAATCTTACCGGGAGATCGCCTATCCCGATCTCGCCGGTCGTATCGAAGCGGTGGCTAAGTGGCTTGTTGACTACGGCATCAAGCCGGGCGACCGGGTCGCTGTTCTCGGTGAGAACCGACCCGAATGGGGGATGGCATATCTTGGAATCGTTGCTGCCGGCGGGACCGTCGTCCCCGTCGATGCGCTTATGCCCCTGCCCGGCATTCGCCACATCCTCGTCGATTCCGAAGCCCGCCTCCTCTTCGCGACTTCCCGCTTTCTGAAGGACATGGCCGAAACCGAAGAACTCCCTTCGCTTGAGCATCGAATCCTGATCGGAGGCGAACCTGTGGATGGAGCCATCGGATTCAATGAGATTCTCTCTGCCGGATCAGAATCATCTGCGGTGCTGCCTGAAGTATCCCTATCCGACCGAGCCGCGATTCTCTACACCTCGGGCACGACCGGCCACTCCAAGGGCGTCGTTCTAACCCACAACAACATCGCCAGCAACATCGCAGCCTGCTGCCGGGTCTTTCCTCTTGGATCGGACGACACCTTCCTCTCAGTCTTGCCGATTCATCACGCCTTCGAGTCAACAGCAGGATTCCTCTTACCCCTGTACATTGGATGCTCGATCACCTATGCACGTTCGCTGAAGAGTGCCGACATCGTAGCCGACATCAAGAACACCGGCGTAACGTTGATGGTCGGAGTGCCACTTCTCTACGAAAAGATGCACGAAGGCATCGTACGCAATATCAAGAAGAAAGGATGGGCGACGCGGCAAGTGGTTGGCCTGCTGACGACAGTCTCAGCCATAGGAGATAAGGTCGGACTCGAACTCGGAGCGCTGCTCTTTAGGAGCCTTCGCGAAAAGGCTGGGTTGGGAACGGTGCGTTTCTTCATAAGCGGCGGGGGGCCGCTTAACCCGGCTACGGCCCTCTTTTTTCATCGCTTGGGCTTGAGACTGTTACAGGGTTACGGTCTCACCGAAACAAGCCCGGTCTCGCACGTCAATCCGCCCTGGGATGCCCGGTTCGAGACGGTTGGACCGCCGATACCGGGTGTCGAACACCGGATACTCGAACCAAACGCCCAGGGTATTGGTGAAGTCCTCCTTCGTGGTGAGAACATCTTCCTGGGCTACTACAGGAGCGATGAAGCGACACAGGAAGTCATGACCCCGGACGGTTGGTTCCGCACCGGTGACCTGGGGAAGATCCACCCCGACGGCCATTTGCAGATCATGGGCCGAAAGAAGAACATGATCGTTACCGGTGGCGGGAAGAACGTCTATCCAGAGGAGGTGGAGCATTACCTTAACGCTTCCCGATTCATTGCTGAATCGTTGGTTCTGGGTGCGCCAAGGTCCTCAGGTTACGGCGAGGATGTCGTTGCACTGATCCATCCTGAATACGAACAAATCGACCTGCACTTTGAGGAACTGGGCCGAGGTAAGCCGACAGATGCCGATGTCGAAGCCTTGCTAAAGGAGGAACTGCGGCAGACACAAGCCTCACTCGCCGACTACAAACGGGTGCGGCGGTATCGCATCTTAGAGGAGGAGTTTCAGAAAACTTCAACCCGCAAAATCAAGCGCTTTCTCTATAAGGGGACAATGGTCGATGTCGATTCGTCGTCGCGAACGAAGTGAGGCACGCGCTTTATCGTGGACGCAGGCAGGGATACATGATTGACTTGCCAGACGTCGTCCCACTAGCAGTAACAGATACCAGTAACCGAATGCAGGAGGTTGACGCGCCACCTTCCGGGATCAGACCCTGACTCCTGAACACCTCGGCGCGTTGCTCAGCCTTCTAACAGCCCTTTTCTGGGGCAGCGCGGTTATACTCTTCAAGCGCAGCGGTGAGACTGTCCATCCGCTTGCGCTCAACATTTTCAAGAACGTCCTTGCCTTTGTGCTCTTCATTCCGACGGCACTGCTTATCGGTGCGCCGATTTGGATTGAGGTTGAGCCCAAGGTATTGCTGACGATCATGGTAAGCGGCCTGCTTGGTATCGCAATCTCCGACACATTGCTCTTCCAGAGCCTGCAAATGGTTGGCGCCGAACGGAGTGCGATCATTGCCTGCCTCTACAGTCCATTAATCATCGGACTTTCTCACCTTAGGCTGGGCGAAACTCTTCACCCCCTGCAGTGGTTAGGGGTAGTTATGATCGTTGCGGCTGTGTTACTGACCGGGACTGGGTTGAGGAGCGCTCGAACTGTAGTACCCGACGGTGATCTGTCATTGGCGCACCGAATGACTCGCAGGCGTTTAAGGTGGGGCATACTGCTCGGCGTTCTTGCCAATGCTACGTCAGCGATGGGCATCGTCCTGATGAAGCCCTATCTTGCCCAACTGCCGCTGATCTGGGTAAGTGAAGTGCGTCTCGCTACCGGAACGACCATATTGGTTCTATTCACGCTTTTGCTACCGGGGAGACAAGTTATCTTTGGCAGCATATTGCGCAACAGTCGTTGGAACAGCACTATTAGCGGGTCGTTTCTGGGGGCTTATCTGGCGCTTTTGCCCTGGCTGGGTGGATTGAAGTTCGCCCCGGTCTCAGTGGCATCGGCATTGCAGCAACTGAGCAGTGTCTTCATTTTCATATTGGCGGCGATTTTCCTTCGCGAGCCGGTTACTTCAGCAAAAGTCATTGGGATAATGTTAGGTTTGGCCGGTTCAATCCTGGTGATGGTGGGACCGGGCTTACTATGATTTTCCTACGGAGCCGCGATCCAAACCGGCTGCTTAAGCGTCGATTAGGCAGTGAAAAGGTACTCGATAAGCCGGAGGACCTGATCCTCTATGGGATGGATGCGACCAGGGAGCGGGCACTGCCGGAGGCCGTCGTTCTTGCCGAGACGACCGATGACATCCGGATCGTCGTTCAAGCCGCCCTGGAGGAAAGCCGTCCGGTTGTGGCTCGCGGTGCGGGATCCGGGCTGTCGGGAGGCAGCGTTCCGGTCGAAAGAGGGATCGTCGTTTCACTTGAGAAGATGCGGACGATCGAATCCCTCGACGAAGTCAAAAAGATTGCGATCGTCCAACCGGGCGTGATCACCTCGGACTTGCAGACGGCGGCGGCGGAGAAGCGTCTATTCTATCCTCCCGACCCCTCAAGTTACACAGTGAGCACCATCGGCGGGAACGTTGCGGAGAACGCCGGCGGCCTGCGCTGTTTCAAGTATGGTGTGACGTCGCACTATGTCCTCGGCCTCGAGTTTATCGACGGCGAGGGCAACCTGCAAACTACGGGCATATGGTCTATCGAGCATCGGGAGCCCGATCTGACTCCGTTGCTTATCGGGAGTGAGGGGACGCTGGGAGTCATTACCCGTGTCGCTCTTCAGTTGATAGCACTACCGCCGCAGCGAGCTACCCTCGCGGCATGGTTTGCATCATCGAAGGCAGCATTCGAAGGTGTCGAAGCGATCCTGGGTGCCGATCTTGTCCCCTCTATCCTCGAATACATCGACGGATCGGCACTTAGAGCCGCATCCTCTTTTGCCGGGATCGAAGTGCCCGAAGGCACCGGTGCAA
This sequence comes from Calditrichota bacterium, assembly GCA_016867835.1. Classification (NCBI taxonomy): domain Bacteria; kingdom Pseudomonadati; phylum Calditrichota; species Calditrichota bacterium. The sequence goes on from VGIQ01000005.1 coordinate 17,768, forward strand.
TGCTCTTGATAGAGGTCGATGGAGATGCAGACGAGGTGATACAGCAACTTGGCCAGGTGCGGCGCGCCCTCAAGGGACTGACTGCCGGTATGGAAGAGGCTGCATCGGATGCGCGCCGGGAGCAGTTCTGGCAACTGCGGCGCAGCATCAGCCCGAGTTTGATTCGCCTCTCGACGGGAAAGATTCACGAGGATATTGCAGTGCCCCGCGATAGACTTGCCGAACTCGCGGAACGTGTCTATCTAATCTCAGCTGAGACAGAACTGCAAATCCCTTGCTATGGTCACGCCGGTGATGGGAATCTCCACGCGGTAGTGCTTTATCGCAAGGAAGATGAAGAAGAGCGCGAACGCTCAAGGCAGGCCTTCGAATCGCTCCTTCATGCAGCCATCGACCTTGGCGGAACCATTACCGGCGAGCATGGCGTAGGGGTCACGAAGCGGGACTATCTTCCCTGGCAGCATAGCCCTGAACTGATATCCTATGGACGCCGCATCAAGCAATTACTCGATCCTCACGGCATATTCAATCCGGGGAAGATATTTGCGCGTTAAAATTACTCCGTGCATCATTTACTGTCTTATTAATGGGTGCAGATAATTGTGGTATTCTCCAGTAGGGCAGGCATTCCTGCCTGCCCTTTGGACGGACAAGAATGTCCGTCCTACTGATGCTACTATTTGATGCCCCGATTAATAATGGAACCACCTTCCAATAAATAAATCGCATAGGAAAATGAGAAACAAATCGACGACTATTACCGCTGCCATGCTCCTCATCGCAGTGGTCGCTTTCGGTCAGGATGCCCCCCCTGCACCGAAGGTCTCGGGGCTGGTCTGGGCATCCTACTGGCATGCCGTAGCCGGCGCTCCCGCAACGGGCAATTACCAACTAAGCGGTGACGGGAATGCCAACGCCTTCCAGATCAAGCGAATCCACTTTACGCTAACAGGCAGCCTCGACGAGAGGTGGTCCTATCGGACAACGCTTGAGGCTGAAGGCACCGGCAACATCACCCCGATCGCCAAATTCGCTTTTCTGAAGGCGGGCTTCAAGTCACCGTTCCCCCATTCTATCACCGTCGGGCTGCAAGGCAATCCGGTTGTCGCCCGAAGCGAGGAGGCGTGGGGCTACCGTCCGGTGCTCTACCCGGCTCGCGAAACCGTTCAGAATACCGTCCTGGCAACGGCTTGGGGGCTGAAGACCCATGCCACAACTGACGTTGGCATTGGCTGGACGGGGCAGATTCACGAGCGCGTCGGTATGGGACTGCTCATCTCCAACGGGAGCGGCTTTAAGGCGCCGGAGGCGGATAGTTACAAGAAGGTCGCCTGGTCTGTCGGGTTCATGCCCATAGCGGGAACGCCGTCGTTGCTCCTTGAACTGTCCGGCGACGCCGAAGCGGGTTACCGGACACCTTCGCCGGACAGAGAACCGCGCATTCGGACATCGCTTGGCCTATTGGCCGTCCAGCAATGGGAAGGCTTACGGCTGGGCATAGACTACTATCGCAAGGCCTACCCGGACGTTAAGACGACGATAGCGGGAAAGTCTTACGAGGCGAGTCTATCGGCGTTGTCATTCTTCAGTCACTTTGACCTGAACGAACGACTGAAAGCCATTGGCCGCTACGACATCTATCAGCCGGTGGAAGATGAGAAGATGTTGGGCAGTGCCTATGGCGGCAAGAGCGGCGAGTCGCTGCTGCTGCTTGGAATCGACTGCCTCTATGGCCCGCCGAAAAGCCACTTCGTTATATCCTTTCAGTTGACGACCTATCAAGCGCAAAAAGGGGCAAATGGAGTCTGGCAGGACCGCGATCCCTACTCACAGGCAGCGGTGGACTGGATTATTACGTTTTGACCGGCGCCAATTCGATGAGCAAAGCAGCCTGACAATTGAAAGGGGCAGTCCGTTTAGCTGCCCCTTTCGTTCTGTCATTTTGACAGACGCTGACTCCTGGGTTGTCTGTAACGGACACAGACGCTAACTTATTGTTAGAGTAGGTATCAGTCTCTCCTCCCCCAGTAATCTTGAGTTTTCATTAACATTTTCATTATCATTCCCTTATGGAAACCACCTACCACGCCCTCGACTATTACAACCTCGACGAACTGCTGACGGAGGACGAGCGTATGGTGCGCGATCTCGTTCGCCAGTGGGTTGACCGCGAGGTGATCCCGATTATCGGCCGCTATGCTGACGAAGGCAAGTTCCCAAACCACCTTATTCCGCAAATGGCCGGGATGGGTCTCTTTGGGCCTACTCTGCCCGAGACTTACGGGGGAGCGGGCGCAACGGAAGCCGCTTATGGTCTTATGATGCAGGAACTGGAGCGCGGCGACAGCGGTCTGCGCAGTTTCGCTTCGGTGCAGTCGGCTCTCGTAATGTATCCGATCTATCGCTACGGATCTGAGGAACAGCGCCGGAAGTATTTGCCGAAACTGGCGCGAGGCGAGTTGATAGGCTGTTTTGGGTTGACCGAGCCGAACTTCGGATCGGATCCGGGCGGAATGATCACCCGCGCCGAGCGCGATGGGGAGGGGTTCATTTTAAATGGCGCCAAGATGTGGATCACCAACGGAACGGTCTGCGATCTTGCCGTTGTTTGGGCGAAATTGGACGGCGTCGTGCGCGGTTTCATCGTGGAGATGGGGACCCCCGGCTTCACGGCGCCGGAAACGAAAATGAAGTGGTCACTGCGCGCCTCGGTTACTTCGGAACTCGTCTTTGAGGATGTCCGTCTCCCGTCTGAGGCGCTGCTTCCTAACGGTGAAGGCTTGTCGCTGCCGCTCTCCTGCTTAACGCAAGCACGTTATGGCATCGCCTGGGGCACAATCGGCGCGGCAATGGCGTGCTATGACGAAGCGCGCCGTTATGCGCTGTCGCGCATTCAGTTTGGCAAACCGATTGCTTCGTTTCAGATGGTGCAGGAAAAACTGGCGATCATGGCGACCGAGATCACCAAGGCGCAGTTGCTAAATTTCCGCCTTGCACAACTGAAGCAGTCCGGCAAGGCAACTCATCAGATGGTCTCAATGGCGAAGCGCAACGGTTGTTTTCAAGCCTTGAAGATCGCTCGCATGGCACGGGACATACTGGGCGCGGCGGGCATCACCTACGAGTTTCAGTCCGGGCGCCACATGGTCAACATCGAGTCGGTCTATACCTATGAAGGAACTCACGACATCCACACGCTTGTGATAGGCGCCGATCTTACCGGCATTGAGGCGTTTCGGTGACCGGTCCCGAAAAAGCCGTCACCTTCGTCCCGGCTTATCTGCTCCGGTGGGTCATCGACGGGACGACCGAGCGTCGCTTCCCGGCGATTGTCGCCTTTGCCGATGTCTCAGGATTCACGGCGATGTCCGAGCAACTGGCATCCATAGGCAAGGAAGGCGCTGAAACGTTGACCGGCATCCTGAATCGCTACTTTACCGCGATGATATCACGTATCCACAGCGGTGGCGGGTTCGTCGGAAAGTTTGGCGGCGACGCGATGACGATCTTCTTTCCGGTGGAGGTGGATGAAGCGGTATCAAGCACCTGCCGCCGGGCCCTTGCGACCTGCTGGAATCTGCAAGATGCAATGGCCGATTTTGACCGGATTGAGACCAAGGGCGGCATCTTCACATTGGGAATGAAGATCGGTATTGCCTCGGGGGATGTGTTATACCGGCTTGTTGAGTCTCAAGGTGGCAGCCGCGACTGTCTCCTGGCGGGATTGCCGCTCGATAGTGCTGCCGAAGCTGAGCATCACGGGAAATCAGGCGAGGTCATTCTCTCGCCCGACGCAGCGATGCTCGATTCCTATCCCGGTGAGTTACTTGAAGGCGGTTTCCTCCGCAGCAAGCCTTTGGGCGATCTCATCGAGCGACAAAGAAAGCCGGCGAGTCTGCCTGATAACGCACCGGATCATGCCCGTGCCTTTGTCGATGCAGCGATCTACCGCCGGTTGCTTTTAGGGCTTGATTCGGTGGGCGAGATTCGCCGGGTTAGTGTGGTCTTTTTGTCGGTACAGGGGCTCGACTACGAATCGGCGTCGAACGCAGGCGAGCAGTTGCAGGAACTCTACAGTTGGGTTCATGGAGTAGTTCGCAAGTATGGCGGGTCGATCAACAAGGTCGATATGGGGGATAAAGGCTCAAAGGTGCTGATTACCTTCGGTGCCCCGGAGGCTCACGAGAACGACGAGGAGATGGCGCTACGTTGCGGGCTCGAACTGGTGGCGGAAAACGACATCGTGAAATCGCTGGGGGTTTCGCCGAGGGTAGGCGTGGCGACCGGTGTAGTCTTTTCGGGTGAGGTTGGCTCGGTGGTCCGGCAGGAATATACCGTAATGGGTCGCGCCGTAAATCTGGCGGCGCGATTAATGGGGCATAGCCGGGTTGGGGAGTTATGGGTAGATGAAGCGACCGTCAAGCGAGCCGGTGAGCCGTTTGAACTTGAGGGACCTATCGATGTGCAGTTCAAGGGTATTCAGCAACCCCTTCCGGTATATAGAGCATTAGGTTTACGCTCCGCTGCCAAGCCGCAAGCGGCGTCAGATTCGCCGATGATCGGTCGGGATATGCAGCGGCGACAGATAGCTCGGATAGTAGATTCGGTTGCAAGCGGAGAGACCGGTGTCCTGGTGATGCATGGCGATGCCGGTTCCGGCAAGAGCCGCCTTCTTCGGCAGTGTATAACAACTTTACATGAGCGGGGCTTCCTGATAGGAGCCGGGGAAGCGCTCAGTTATGCCAAGCAGTCTCCCTATCTGGTATGGATATCGATCCTGCGCGGGATGATGGCGATCCCTCCCGGCAGCGGCGAAGCGGCATTGAACCGGCTTGATACCGTTGTCAGAGAAATCGACCCCGAACATAGTTTCCGTCTGCCCATCATTGCCTCACTGTTGGGTATTGCCTGCCCTGACAATGAGATCACTACCCACTTCGATGCCCTCCTGCGCCAGGAAAACCTCTTCGACTTCGTGGTGCAATATTTCCGCTATTCGACAACCGGCAGCGACACCAGGTCGGGAATTCCGGCAGCCATCCTGATCGAAGATGCCCAGTGGATCGACCGTAACTCGCTTGAACTTGCCGCCTATCTCCTGCGCAATATTGCCGGAGCGCCAATCCTGCTGATTATTGCGCGACGGGCTTACAGCCGTGAATTCACCTCGCCTTATATCAAGGAAATCGAGGGGCACGAAGCGGCAGTTAGCATCCACGTTCCGGACTTCACGTTCGACGAATCGCGGGAATTCCTGCTTATGCAGTTAGGCGCGACGAGCATTGACGAAGACCTGATGCGGTTCATCTTCGACGCTGCGCACGGGAATGCAGCGTTCCTGCTGGAACTTAACCGTAACCTGATGGCAAGTGGGACGCTCGCACTTGTGCCTTCGGATGATGGCATCCGCGCCGCTCGAACGGGTGATCTGGATCAAATTGAGGTGCCCGACTCGCTGAACGGCCTCATCATGAGCCAGATCGACCGCCTCAAGCCGGAAGCGCAATTGACGCTCAAGGTTGCCGCAGTCGTGGGACGTCAGTTCACCCGCGAGATTGTGCAGGGCTCCTATCCGGTTGATACTGATGAACAACGCCTTCAGGATACCATTGAGGAACTGCAGAGTCTCGACATGCTGCTGGCGGAGTTCGACTCCGATATTTTAAACTACGTTTTCAAGAACATCTTGACGCGGGAAGTTGCCTACGACAGCATGCTCTTCGCGCACCGACGGGAGTATCATCGCAGGGTCGGACTCTGCCTGGAGCGGCTATATCCGGATGGTATTACTGAGCGCGTTGAAGAATTGGCGCGCCACTTCTATCAATCTGACGATGACGATAGGGCGTCACGATATCTCGGTATGGCAGGAGACAAGGCGTTCGACCTTTATGCCAACGAAAGCGCAGAGTTACATTACTCCCGCGCTATTGAGCGATCGCCGGTGGAGCGCGATGCGCGAGGGCGATACCGACTTCTGACGATGCGCGCCAAAGTGGCTGCGGTTCTCGGTAAACTCCACCTAATGAAGCGAGACCTCGACGAGTCGCTCACGGTAGCCGATTTGACCGGCGATCTAAAGGGCAAGGTCAACACCCTCGACAATCTGGCTCAATACTATATGAAGACGAGCGATCTCGCCTCGATGGAACAGGTCGCGCAGGAAGCCCTGACGCTTTTAGAGGGGCTAAATCATCCCTTCGGTCGCATCACCGTCTTGAGCAAGTTTGGGATTCTCAATTTTCTAAAGAATGACTACCGGACTGCACTGGGATACTTCGAGCAGGGCAGTCAGGAAGCCGATCGGCTTGGCGATGCCAAAGGGCGCTCGATGGCACTCACCAATTGCGGTTTGGCGCATAAGGCGTTGGGGGATATCGACAAGGCTCTCGATTGCTACGAGGCATCCATAGAGTTGGACCGGGCTTCAGGGAATCTCAAGTCCGAGGCGGTTAACCTTGGCAACCTTGCGGTTTTGCATCACCAGCGAGGAGACTTTGGGCGAGCGTTGGAGTGTTACTCGGAGGCACTTGAAACGGCTCGCAAGATCGGATCCAAAGAGATGATCGCCCGCAATATGGGAAATCTCGCGGTACTCTATCAATCCCGTGGGGAGAGCGAACGCGCCTTTGCATTATTCAAGGAGAAGTTGGCGGTAGAAGAAATGATGGGCTACAAGCGAGGGCAACTCTTCTCGCTTGGGCACATTGGCGAATTCTATTCACTGCAGGGCGAGTATGACACTGCATTGACGCACTTCGAGAGGGCTCTGCAGTTGGCATCCGAGACCGGTATGCGCGCTGAAATGGCATGGATAATGACCTGCCAAGGGGTTGCCAAACAGCATCAAGGCCATCTCGAAAGAGCCGAGCAAGCCCTTAGGGATGCTTGCGTCATCGCACTTGAAGTCGGTCATAAAGTCAACGCCGACTATGCCCACCGCCATCTGGGATTCTTGCTTGTGGAATCGGATCGGCTTGAGGAAGCGGCGACTCTCTTCTCGGATTTGTTGGAAACATCCACCGCCGGCAAGGGCAAAGTCGGAATGGTAAATGCCCGGATCGGCCTTGGCTGGATCGAACTCAAGCAGAGCGGCGCTTCGGCAACGCTTGAAGGCGCGCTCGAAGATGCATGCCAAATCGGGGATTCGGAGGCGGTCATACGATCGTCGCTTATCCTCGCCCGAGATATCTTGAATCGTGGCAAAGATGAAAGCCGCGCGAAAGTGCTGCTTGACGAGGCCGGTAAGATCGCCGCTGCAACCGGTCGCAAGCGGGATCAGTTGCACATTGAGGCCCTGATGAAGCAGACGCAAGATAGTTTCGCATGACCAGACGGCTCAGTCAATCTAATCTTCACCAATACTGCTGACGGAATAATAGGGACTATGGGTTGGCTCGATCGTCTCATCATATCCGGAATGCCGGTCGTTCCGAAGCGACTGGTAGGCCGGGTCGCTTCCCGTTACATTGCTGGATCGCAACTGGAGGATGCCCTTGCCGTCGTCATAAGTCTGAACGCGAATGGCGCAATGGCAACCATCGATCTACTGGGCGAGGAGACCACCGAAGCAAGGCATGCCGAGGACGCAGCACAAATCTATCACCGCATCCTCGACGCCGCTAAGGCTGCCGGGCTCGATGCCAACATATCGCTCAAACCGACCCACATGGGTTTACGCATCGACTCCGGGCTCTGCTACAGTCTCGTTGAAGGCATACTTGCGCATGCCTCTTCGACCGGGAGTTTCCTTCGCATCGACATGGAGGACCGCACCTGCACCGATGCTACGTTTGACCTTTACTACCACTTGCGGAAGCGCTATGATAACGTAGGCGTCGTCATCCAAGCCTGCCTTAGGCGGACCGAAAGAGATGTCAGGCAGTTGATCGAACATAAGGCTAATCTGCGGCTTTGCAAGGGAATATATAATGAACCACGTGAGACAGCCTATAAGAATCGCGCTATAATTATACGGAATTATGCGATGCTACTTGAGGAATTACTTGAGGGAGGATGTTATGTGGGCATCGCTACACATTGCGAGGAGACCGTCTGGCATGCCTTGCGGATTATAAGGAAGTTGGAACTGCGGCCAGACCGGTATGAATTTCAGATGCTGCTTGGTGTGGAGCCGGAACTGCGCAAAATCTTGATCGACGCGGGGCATCGCATGCGGGTCTATGTCCCGTTCGGCGAGGAATGGTATGCCTATTCGACGCGCCGGCTCAAGGAGAACCCCAACATCGCGCGCTATGTGATGCGCGACTTCTTAGGTCTTCCAGGGCAGAAATAGTTTCGATAATGTAATGAACCAACTGTTCAAACTGGTGAGTGACTTTGGGCCCCGGGGGGATCAACAGCAAGCCATCGAACTGCTATTAAAAGGCCTTAAGTCGGGCGAGAAGTTCCAGACTCTGCTCGGCGTGACCGGCTCGGGCAAGACTTTCACTATAGCCAATGTGATTGCCAACTGGGGGCGTCCGGTGCTGGTCATGTCACCCAACAAGACTCTGGCAGCACAACTCTATGGTGAGTTCAAGGGCTTCTTTCCGTTCAATGCAGTGGAGTATTTCATCAGTTATTACGACTATTATCAACCTGAAGCATACATTCCGTCGAGCGATGTTTACATCGAAAAGGAGACCTCGATCAACGCCGAGATCGACAAACTGCGGCTAAGGGCGACGTCGTCGCTTATGGAGCGGGACGATTGTGTAATCGTGGCTTCGGTCTCGTCGATCTATGGGCTTGGCTCGCCGGAAGACTATAAGGCGCAGTTGCTGATATTCGAGGTGGGGCAGGAGGTAACACGACGGGAGGCGCTGGAGAAACTCGTCTCCATACACTACTCAAGAAACGACTTCGACTTCGCCCGCGGAACATTCAGGGTGCGGGGCGACGTGATCGAGGTGCATCCGGCATATGACGACTATGGACTGCGGATTGAACTCGACTTCGACACTGTGGTTCGGGTGAGCCGGGTCGATCTATTGACCGGCGAAGTTACCGAAGGCCTTAAGCGAGCTGTTATCTTCCCGGCCAAACACTTCATCACGACTCCGCTAAGGCTTGAAGAGGCAATGCAGGCGATACGTGAAGAGATGAAAGACCGGACTGCTGAATTGGAGCGGGAAGGCCGGCTGCTTGAAGCGCAGCGCCTTTCACAACGGACCCGATTCGACCTTGAGATGTTAGGGGAAATCGGCTTCTGCAACGGGATCGAGAACTACTCCCGACACCTGTCCGGTCGTCATCCTGGAGAACCTCCCTTCACGTTGTTCGACTACTTTCCCAAGGACTTCCTGTTAATTGTCGATGAGTCGCATGTCGGGGTGCCGCAAATCAGCGGAATGATCGGGGGCGATCAGTCGCGGAAGCGGATATTGGTGGAATATGGCTTTCGATTGCCATCGGCGCTCGATAATCGGCCGCTGACGCTCAAGGAATGGGAAGCGAAGGCGCAACAGGTGATATTTGTCTCCGCAACGCCGGGTGATTATGAACTGGAGAAGTCAGGCGGTGTGGTAGTGGAACAGATTATTCGCCCGACCGGTCTGGTCGATCCGGAGATTGTCGTTCATCCATCGGCGGGTCAGATCGACGACCTTTTAGAAGAGATACGCGTCTCAGTTGAACGAGGTGAGCGGGTACTGGTAACGACCCTCACCAAACGGATGTCGGAAGACCTGACCGACTATCTTTCCAAAGCCGGCATTCGGGTGCGTTATCTGCACAGCGAAATCGAATCCCTCGACCGGGTAGGTATTTTGCGCGATCTTCGTCTTGCCGAGTTCGATGTTCTGGTTGGGATCAACCTGCTTCGTGAGGGTCTTGACCTGCCGGAGGTGTCGCTGGTGGCGATTCTCGATGCCGATAAGGAAGGCTTTCTGCGCAGCGAGCGGTCATTGATGCAGACTTCGGGCCGGGCGGCACGCAATGCCGCCGGTAAAGTGATCTTTTACGCCGACAAGATCACCGACTCGATGCAAAAGGTAATTGACGAAACCACACGCCGTCGGGCCGCTCAAGGGGAATACAACCGAAAGCACGGCATTGTCCCGGAGACAATCCGCAAGAGCGTAGAGGAGATACTAAGGCAAACCTCGGCAGCTGACGGGAAGGTCTCAAAGATTGCCAAACTGGCGCGCCGCGATGCGTTAACAGAGTTTGAGAAAGAGGAACTGATCGAACGGCTGACCAGGGAAATGGCGTTGGCATCCGAGCAACTGCTCTTTGAACGCGCCGCCGAACTGCGCGACGAACTCTATGCGCTCAAAGGGATCTCGGCCGAGTCGGCGAAGAGACAGATACGAAAGTTCAGATAGAAGGCCTATGCAGTGGGAAAATAGCCTCTTCTGCGGCGACAACCTCGATATACTGCGCAACTACATCCCGGACGAGTGCGTCGATTTGGTCTATATCGACCCACCCTTCTTTTCGAACCGCAACTACGCAGTGATATGGGGTGACGAAGCCGAGCGTAGGTCGTTCGAGGACATCTGGGAAGGGGGGATGGAGAGTTACGTATCGTTTATGGACGTCCGGCTGCGTGAACTGCGGCGGATTATGAAACCGCACGCTTCGATCTACGTCCACTGTGACTGGCATGCGTCGCACCGCATTAGACTTCTAATGGATAAGATATTTGGAACTAACTGCTTCCAGAACGAGATCATCTGGTATTACCGAGGCGGCGGGGTGTCGAAAAACTACTTTGGAAGACGCCATGACAACATCTATTTCTATGGGAAATCACCGGATATAAGGTTCTATCCCGACACCGTCAGGTTACCTTATGCCGAACCGACTATCAAGCGCTTTGCCCATAAGATTGGCAATGTTCGCGGCGGCCGAGACTACGGAATTCAGAAGCTTCATCCAACGGGCAAACACCCTGATGATGTCTGGTTGATACAACCGATTGCTCCATCAGCCGGCGAAAGGCTTGGCTATCCCACTCAGAAACCAGAGCGACTTCTGGAGAATATCATAGGGGCTTCAACCCAAGATGGCGACCTCGTCTTCGACGCCTTCTGCGGCTGCGGAACAACGCTTGCTGTTGCGCAGAGACTGGGTCGCAAGTGGATCGGGATCGACATTTCCTACACCGCCATCGAACTTGTTAAGGAGCGCTTGGCTAAGTTGGGTGTTAATCAATCGCGCATCATAGGAATGCCGACCACTACCGAGGATGCCCTCCGCTTACAGCCATTCGACTTCCAGACCTGGGTGCTGAAGAAACTTCACTGTTATGCCTCACGTCGTAAGACCGCCGACCTCGGGATAGACGGCTACACCTACTTTCGCCAGCATCCGGTTCAAATCAAGAAGTCCGAGCGCATTGGGCGTAACGTCATCGACAACTTCGTTGCGGCTATGAAACGAGAAGGCAAGTCGAGAGGTTTTGTCGTGGCTGTCAGTTTTGGCCCAGGTGCGATCGGCGAAGTCCATCGCTTGCGCAACGACAGTGAGGTTGACATAACATTGATCGAACTTGACGAAGTCATCAATGGCTATATCATAGAAGAATGAAGGTCGTCGTCATAGGATCCGGGGGTCGGGAACACGCTCTCTGCTGGGCGCTGGCGCGAAGCCGTCTGAAGCCTGAGGTGCACTGCCTGCCCGGCAACGGTGGGACTCATGCAGTCGCCCATAATGAGCCTATTCCGGCGCGTGACTTCGAAGAGATCACTACCTATCTCAATCGCGTCAGACCTGCACTAACCGTGATTGGGCCGGACGATCCGATTGCAGCCGGTCTCGGCGATCTGATAGCCGCTGCCGGGCATCCGGTATTTGCCCCGTCCGCTGCTGCCGCCCGAATAGAATTCTCGAAGGCCTTTGCAAAGGACCTAATGGTTAAAGCCGGTGTTCCGACGGCAGGATACCAATCGTTCACCAAACTGGCTGCGGCTGAGTCCTTCATTCTTCAGCATGGTGCGCCGGTGGTGGTCAAGGCTTCCGGCTTAGCCCTTGGCAAAGGCGCGGTCGTATGCTACTCGGTCGAGGAGGCAATTCAGACGGCTCGCATTATGCTCGAAGATGGGAAATTCGGCGAAGCCGGCAGTGAAATTGTAGTGGAGGACTTCCTGCCCGGACGGGAGGTCTCCCTGACCGCTATTTGCGACGGGACGGACTACCTTCTCTTGCCCCCTTCGCGCGACCACAAGCGCGCCCGCGACGGCGACGAAGGACCCAACACCGGCGGGATGGGCGTCGTGGCGCCACTTCCGGATATTCCCGATGCGCTCTATGAAAAGATGGCTCGCAAGGTTGTCAGCCCGGTCTTGAAAGCCCTTGCCGACTTGGGGACGCCGTTTCGAGGGTTCCTCTATCCGGGACTAATGGTGCTCTCCGACGGTTCTTTCGCCGTTCTTGAGATTAATGCCCGGCTCGGCGATCCGGAAGCGCAAGCCCTCCTGCCACTGCTGAAGTTCGACCTGTTGGAAACCCTCCTTGCGGCTTCAAAGGGCGAACTCAGATTGTGGATGAAGTCTAAAGGTCTGGCACCGCGCAACTGGCGAAAGATCACAAAGCGGGGCTGCTCGGTTGCGATAGTGGCAGCCTCGCGAGGCTACCCGGGCGACTATCAAAAGGGCATTGTGATAACATCACTCCCGGAAACCGACGAGTCGTTGTTGCTCTTCCATGCCGGAACCAAGGCGGAAGCAGGGCGACTGCTGACGGCGGGTGGACGAGTCCTTGCTTGCACCGGGCTTGGCGACAGTATCGATGCGGCACGGCAAAAGGCGCTCGCCGGCGTCACAAAGGTGAAGTTTGATGGTGCGTTCCACCGAATAGATATAGGCCTTCATTGAATCGCGTACTGATCACCGGCGGAGCCGGATTCATCGGTTCTCATGTCGCTGACAGGTTCATCAAGGACGGCGCTGAGGTTACGATCGTCGACAATCTCTCGACCGGCGACCGACGAAACCTTCCCAAGGACGCTCGGTTCGTCGAAGCCGACATCCGCGATATGAAGGTCGAGGAGCTCTTTGCTAACGAGAGATTTGACATTATGATCCATCATGCCGCCCAGATCGACGTTCGAGTCTCGGTGCGCGATCCGCTAAGTGACCTGTTGGTCAACATTGCCGGATCGGTTGGGTTGATGGAGCATTGCCAAAGGTCTGGGGTTCGCCAGATCATTTTTGCTTCCACGGGTGGAGCGATCTACGGCGAGCAGGATTACTTCCCGGCGGACGAAAAGCACCCTGCACGACCAATCTCACCCTATGGCGTCGCAAAACTCGCAGTCGAACGCTATCTCTATTACTACCACATTCAATATGGTATCAACGTCGTTTGTCTCCGCTATGCCAACGTCTATGGCCCTCGGCAGAATCCACACGGCGAAGCCGGCGTGGTGGCGATCTTCTCAGAACGGATGCTGAAGGGCGTTGCCACCTACATCAATGGCGACGGTCTTCAGACGCGCGATTATGTCTTTGTCGGCGATGTCGCTGAAGCCAACATCCGGGCGGCTCGACTTGATGGTTTTCATATCTTCAATATCGGAACCGCTATCGAAACCGATGTTGTCGCACTTTACGAGCACTTGAACCAACTGACCGGTGGCAAGACAATCCGTCAACATCGCCCCCCCGCCGAAGGCGAACAACGTCGCAGCGTTATCGATTACAGCCTGGCATACAAGACCTTGGGATGGGCTCCAGCAGTGACTTTGTCAGACGGTCTGGCAAGGACAGTGGACTTCTTTAGAGTTCGAGAGGCTAATATCCTTTGAGCCGTTCGATCGACAGAGTTCGCTCACTCGGTGTTGGAGGCAGCGACCTTGTTGCGGATAGTGCAGGCGTACTCGATTCTCTGGTCAGCCAGTCGCCACTCATTGAAGAACTGAAACGACTAATACGACAGGTGGCGCCAAGCGACATCTCAGTCCTTATTACCGGCGAGAGCGGAACCGGCAAGGAACTTGTTGCCCGCGCGCTTCATCACTTGAGCCGCCGTGCCAAGGGTCCGTTGATCACCCTGAACTGCGGTGCAATTCCCGAAGGCATCTTTGAAAGCGAGATATTCGGTCACGAGAAAGGCTCGTTCACTTCTGCAGAACAACGTCGCCGCGGATACTTTGAGATGGCTGACGGGGGGACGCTCTTCCTCGACGAAATAGGGGAGATGCCGTTTGCGGTACAAGTGAAATTGCTGCGCGTTCTCGAAACCGGGACCTTTCTGCGCGTCGGAGGCAGCGAGGAGATCCGCGTTAATGTCCGCATTGTAACTGCGACCAATCGCGATCTCAGTGTGGAAGTGAGCCGCCGGCGCTTTCGTCAGGACCTTTACTACCGCCTTAAGGCCGTCCAACTCCATCTTCCACCGCTCCGGGAGCGCAGTGAAGACATTCCGCTACTTACAGAACTCTTCATACACGAATTCGCGGAGCGAAACCGGATCCGACAAGTGCAACTGACACCGGCCGCCGTTGAAGTGCTTAAGCGTCAATACTGGCGCGGCAATGTCCGCGAACTGAAGAACTTCGTCGAGAGTCTCGTTGCACTGACGACAACCCGGAACATCGACGATGAGCAGATTCTGGAACGGCTCTCCGTTGGATCAGATGCCAGGAATCTTCCGGTTCTGGTGTCGCGTCCAACCGAGGAGACGGAACGGGAACTTCTCTATCGCACACTTCTTGAACTGCGTGCCGAAATGGCCGCCATCAAGAGCCTGCTGACTGCCCAGATGGAGCACCGAAACGGTGAAGTGCGCTATCCGTTGGACTCATTCGAAGATGTAGAACTGCAGCCCCTCGACGACCTTGAGCGAGATCAAATTCAACGCACCCTCGACCGGTTCAAAGGCAGCCGTCGCCGCGCCGCATTAGCACTCGGCATCGGAGAGCGCACGCTTTATCGAAAGATCAAACGATACGGCCTCGAGTGAGAGCGGCATCACTTAAGGTTGTCCTGGTTCTGCTTGTCGGCTGCGGGATTTATTCTTTTCGCGGGCAGGGCATCAGCGGCATCAAGACCATCGCAGTCGAACCCTTCGACAGTCGGGTAGCCGAATATGGCCTGCGTGAGGCAATTCAGGAAGCCTTGATCACGCGCCTGCTAAGCGATCGGGTCTTAAAGATCACCACATCCGGCGCCGCAGATGCCATATTGCGTGGAACGATCACGTCGTTCGACGATCGACCATTTACCTATCAACGGGATGAGTCGGTAACCGAGCGTCAGATCGTGGTTACGTTGGACGTCCGCCTTGAACGACCGGGTCAGTCCGAGCCGCTCTGGGCCGGGACTCTGGTAGGGGAAGGCAACTACCCGTATCGAACCGGTTCTCCCGATGAGCGAAAAGAAGGCATCGACCGCGCCATCGACCGGATTGCCCTCGATTTGATCAACGGCCTGACGGGCGACTGGTGAGCCGCAAGCCTTCCGGCGAAAAGAAGATCGTCGTTCATGCGGACTTGAGGCTGGCGCTGGAGGCGCTTCGATCCGGCGAATTGATCATCGCTCCGACCGAGACCGTTTACGGTCTTATGGGACGAGCGTTTGATGACGACGTGCTAAAGCGGCTCGACCTTGTCAAAGGCGGACGAAGTGCGCCCTATGCAGCCGCATTTGCGGGACTTTCACAAGTTGAGGAGGTGTTAGGTCCGCTTGATCTCCGTCGTCGGCGGTTTGCCGTATCGCTTCTTCCCGGTCCTATCACCTTAATACTTCCAGCCGCCAACAATTTGCTTGCGATATACGCCGGATCTTCAGGCGGTATAGGGGTGAGGATACCGGCGCACCCGGTTCCTGTCACGCTTGCCCGTGACCTCGAGGCGCCTATTTGGGCTACGAGTGCCAACCGAACCGGGCGCCCTGAACCAAGCTCATTTGCGGCAATAGATTCGAGATTGTTGAATGATGTTCGGATTGTTCTGGACGGCGGCACGACGACCTATCATCGCGCTTCGACAGTCATCGACACGATCTCGACACCTTACAGCGTCGTTCGTCCCGGACCCTGCCCGGAGCGGGTTGAAAAAGCCCTTCTTGAAGCCGCCTCTCCGATCAATATCCTCCTCCTCTGCAGCGGCAATATATGCCGCTCTCCTATTGCTGAAGTGCTGTTAAGACACATACTTGATAAACGAAATCTGATAGGCTTCGAGGTCTCATCGGCCGGTCTCGATGCGATGCCGGAAGATGGCGCAACCCCTGAAATGGCTGCCGTTGCTTCCTCCTGGGGGCTTGCGCTAAGCCATCACCGGGCAAGGCGTGCGACCATAGAATTGCTTGAGAGCATGGATCTGATCCTCGCGGCTACACCACGTCATCGAGAGCGGATCATAATGTTTTCAAGTAAGATCGGCGAGCGGGTTCGGCTGATGGGCGAGTCGATCGGCATTGAGGTAATCCCCGACCCCTACCAATCCGGATCCGAGACCTACCTCGAATGTGCAATGCTTTTACGAGAGGCTATGACGGGGTGGGCCGATCGATTGGCAGGCGCATCATATAGTATATCAGCCGCGAGATGATCGATCCCGCCTGGCGTAAGGTTTTGATTGTTCGCAACGACCGGCTTGGCGACGCCATTCTGGCACTTCCAGCAGTTAGATTGGTGCGAGAGCAACTACCCGATGCGGAGATTTATCTTTGGCTCGCTAAAGGTGTGGCTCCGCTCGGCAACTGCCTTAAAGAGGTTACCGGGGTCATTGCCGGAGGCGACCGTAGCGGCGATGAAGCCTTGATGGCACTTTTGACGATGGGCATCGATGCGGCATTCTGCCTTCGCCCAACCTACCACAACGCCCGCACCTTATCCAAGGCCAGGATTGAGCGGCGTTTCGGCACCTCGCGAAGGTGGTATTCGCCGCTCTTTAGTGACCGCATTCCCCTCAGCCGCCGCAACAGCGACCGGCACGAAGCCGATCTCAATCTCGACTTTCTGCACCATATAGGACTGACTGGCGAAGCGAAGTTTCCAGTTCTACACCTGCCCGAACGGGCTCGCAATCAGGCGGCAGAACTCCTGCGATCGACCGGACTAAAGGAAGGCGATGCCTTCGCAGTGCTCCATCCCGGAAGCGGCGGTTCGGCGCGCGAATGGCCGCCGCAATACTTTTCACTCCTGGCCGGTCGTCTGAAACAGATGGGGCTTGATGCGGTGGTCGTAACCGGACTCGAGACCGAGTCGTCATCCTGCATCGCAGCCTCTTCACGCTATGGCGCAATCAACCTCTGTGGCCGAACTGACCTATTGACGCTCGCCGCCATACTCAATTGGGCTGCGCTCTTCGTATCGGCAAGCACCGGCCCGCTGCACTTAATGGTAGCGCTCGGCGGCAAAGCCATAGGTCTCTATCCCCCGGTTGCCGATTGTCTTCCCTCGCGATGGGGACCCTACGGTCATCCGGAATGGGCGCTTATGCCTGATCTCCCGATTTGCTCAGAATGTAAACCCGGCTCCTGCGGCGGCTGTTTCTGCATGGAGCAAATCTCAGTTGAACGGGTGGCGGGCCTGGCGAAACATTTCCTTGAGGCTTGAACTACGATCTTCAGCGAACGGCAAGGCAACTGCAGCACGAGGGAGGCAGGGTGCTTGTTGTTCAGACGGCATTCCTCGGCGATGTCGTCCTTGCGACGTCGCTCTTTAAGGGACTTCGGCAACTGTTCCCGAAAGTTGAGGTTGCGTCACTAACGCTGCCTGAGACTGAACCGGTGGTGAAGGATTGGGTGGACCGCTCGTTCCTCATCGACAAGCGCACCGCAACAGATGCTGACTGGCAGAGATTGGCGAATGAGATAAAGTCTGCAAGATTCGACCTGGTCTTAACGCCGCATCGCTCTTATCGCACCGGACTGCTGCTCAAGAGATGTGGCATTCCTATCCGGATAGGGTTCAACCGGGGAGGTGGGGCTTTCTTTATGACTCATAGAGTGCAATACGATCGTTTTGCCTACGAAGGTGCACGCAACACGATGCTCCTGCAGGTGCTTGCCCCTGATTCAGCGTTTGACCCGCTGCCGGAGTTGCCATCCGATACGGCGGCGTTGGACTCTGCGAGACGCACCCTTGTCCGACTTGGTCTGACTGAAGGCGATTTTGTTGTGCTCGCGCCGGCTTCGGTGTGGACAACCAAAGCCTGGCCAACAGAATCCTATCGGGAGTTGGCGCAAGGTCTTAGGGATACTTATGGGATTCGCTCGGTCATCATCGGCGGCCCCGGCGACCGGGATTGCGGCGATGCAGTTGCGCTCGAACCGTCCCTCAACCTAACCGGCAGGTTGACACCCCTCGAAGCGGCGGAGGTCATTCGCAAATCGCGTTTGTTGGTCAGCGGCGATTCTGCACCGGCACATCTGGCAACGGCCGTCGGTGCCTGTCAGGTCGTCATCTATGGCTCGACGACACAGCGTTATGGATTCTTTCCGCCGACCGAACGGGCGAGAGCCCTGGGGATCGATTTATGGTGCCGGCCCTGCACCGACCACGGACGCAAGCGATGTCCACAATGGGGACACCTCCATTGCCTGCGGCGGATAACGCCTCAAGATGTGATCGAAACGACGGCTCACTGGCTAATGAGCCCTCATCAAGTTGACTTTGGGAAGCAGCCTTGATATATTGTTCGCTTGCCCTCAAACGACCAAGGTAGTGGAACACCTGGAATGAAACCGAAGAACTTGCGCACCCGCGCCATCGTTGTGCTCATAGTGCTGCTGGTGGCGGGCTATTATCTCTATCCGACGCTGCATTACAATCAATTGCGCAGCCAGGAGGAGCGCGAGGCGCAGTGGATCGCTCAGAAAATGGGCGTCTCCTATGCCTATGTCATCGAGAGTCTCTATCGCGCTGACTCGCCGCTCCTGGACCGGCTCCATTCCAGTACACTTGAACCATCCGACAAGGCTGAAGTTGAGCGCCGCATATCGGTTCTTCAAACCGAACTGCGGGACAAGATGATAGCCAGTCGCAAGGCAGCCATCAAGCAGGGTCTCGATTTGCAGGGTGGTATGCACCTTGTCCTGGAGGTCGATATTGTCCAATTGATGCGCAATCTGGCTCGGCAGCGGGATGCCCGTCTCGACCGTATGCTTGCCACGCTCGACCGGCAGTTATCGGACAACCCCCAGATAACGTTCGAAGAAGCAGTAACCACGGTCTTCGACGCGGAAGGGGTGAAACTCTCACAGTATTTCGGTGAAGCGGGGGAGTCGAACGCCACGGTCATTGGCTATCTTATCAAGCAAGCTGACGACGCCATCGACCGTTCGCTCGAGATCCTGCAGAACCGAATAGACCAGTTCGGGGTGTCGGAGCCGACTATTGCCAAGCAAGGCAGCCGCCGGATAGTGCTTGAATTGCCCGGCATTCAGGATCAGGCGCGCGCTCGAGACCTGATCGGGCGAACCGCTCTCCTGGAGTTCAAACTTCTCGTGGAGCCCGAAAAGGCCAATGACATCTTGAGGGGGATAGACAAGGCACTGGCTTCGGGAATAACCTCGACGAACATTACCGACACGACAACTGCGACTGCAGGGACCGATACAGCCGAAGCGATTGACCTTTCCAAGGCGATGGAGGGTGAATCGTCATCCGGAGATACTACCGCAGCGGCGGACATCGGCGAGGGTGCAACACCGTTCACCGGACTTCTGCGCGGCATCGGGAACGACATGGCGGTGGCTTCGGGATCGGTCCGATCGGTTCGCAATCTGCTGTCTGATCCTCGTGCACAAAGTGCGATCCCATCGGGGATTCAGTTCCTCTGGTCGGCGCAGCCGGTGGCAGCCGGTGACGGGCAGGAGTATCACTTGCTCTACATGGTGAAGAGCGATGCCGAGTTAACCGGTGGAGCGCTATCCGATGCGATGGTGACAATTGGCGGTGGAGGTGACAATTTTGGACGCGCCGGGCAGCCGATCGTCAATCTGAGTCTCAA
This sequence comes from Calditrichota bacterium, assembly GCA_016867835.1. Lineage (NCBI taxonomy): Bacteria > Pseudomonadati > Calditrichota > Calditrichota bacterium. The sequence goes on from VGIQ01000005.1 coordinate 37,677, forward strand.
TCGTCAAGGCGCACGCAAGTTTGCCCGTGTGACCGGTGCCAATATCGACAAGCGGCTGGCAATCGTCCTTGACGATAATATCTATATGGCGCCGGTCATTCGCTCGAAGATACCCGACGGACGGGCCATCATCGAAGGCACGAGCAGCGTTGAGGAAGCTAACGACCTCGCCATCGTGCTGCGCGCTGGTGCGCTGCCGACCAGTGTCGTTATTGAAGAGGAGCGCACCGTAGGGCCCAGTCTTGGACGCGACTCTATACGCAAGGGGATGTCCTCTGCCATCATCGGAGGGGTGTTGGTCATGGTCTTCATGATTTTCTACTATCACTTCTCCGGCGTCATAGCCAATATAGCGCTGTTGCTCAACATCCTGCTGCTCTTTGCCGGACTCGCCATCTTCGGTGCTGCCGGGCTCGGGGCAACGCTATCACTGCCCGGCATCGCCGGCATAGCGCTGACGATCGGAATGGCAGTCGATGCCAATGTGCTGATCTTTGAGCGCATCAGGGAGGAGTTGGAGTCCGGCAAGACCATCTGGCATGCCATTTCGGCCGGTTATGATCGGGCTTTCGTAACCATTCTCGACGCCAATGTTACGACCCTGATTGCGGCTTTGGTGCTTCTCCAATACGGCGCCGGCCCGGTGCGCGGATTCGCGGTTACGCTGGCCGTTGGACTGGTCGCCAATCTCTTTTCGGCGGTTTTCGTCACGCGGCTGGTCTATGACTGGATTGCCAGCCGCCGCACCTTGACCAGCCTAAGCATCTAACGATCCGAGACATATCCAATGATTCGCTTCATCGGCAAGACAAACATCGACTTTCAAAGCAAGCGCCACTTCTGGATGACGCTCTCCGGCATCGTTATCCTGGCAGGACTGGTATCGCTGGTCTTGCGCGGCGGACCGAACTACTCCATCGACTTCACCGGCGGACTCGCGGTGCTGCTTCGCTCCCATGCGCCTCAAGGCGCCGCTCCGCTTGACGAGGAGATGATGCGCCGCTCTCTCGATAAGATCGGCATATCCGGATCCGAGGTGAAGACGAGCCGCTCGGCGGAGGGTGAAGATCTCCTCATTCGTATGAAGGAGGAGACGCGCTTCAAGCCACCGGAAGCACTTATCCGCGCCCGCCTTGACGAGACGCATTCCGGTGAGTGGCAGGTTGTTCCCGACAATCAGTTGAACCAGACCGGTTTGGAAAGGCTCAAAGGGCGCAGTTATGTCGCAGTTTCGACAGAACTTTCTGAAGCGGTTCTATCGGGTCTATTACGGACGGTCGAAATCGACAATCCGGAGGCTATCAGATATGCAACCGAGACGGGCGATCAAGTTTGGATACTATCAGGAGACGGCAGGGACCCGATAAGTCGCCTCCTCAAGGTGCTTCGTGAGGATTATCCCGGCTACACCTTCGATGTGCGCTCCATAGAACTGGTTGGTCCCCGCATCGGCGCCGAACTGCGAGGCAAGGCGATGCTCGCACTCCTTGTTTCGTGGGGACTCATCATCCTCTACCTATGGTGGCGGTTCGATCTGGTCTTCGGCATCGCAGCGATTATAGCGCTGGTGCACGATATTCTGATTACGATCGGGGTTCTCGGATTCCTTAACTACGAGATTTCGATGACCGTCGTCGGCGCGCTTTTGACTCTCATTGGATTCTCGGTCAACGACACAATTGTAACCTTCGACCGGATACGAGAGAACTTGCGTCGCTTCAAAGATCATCCTGTCAAGGAAGTGGTCAACAATTCAATCAACCAGACGCTGGCTCGCACGATCATTACCAGTGGAACGGTTCTCCTTGTAGTCATAGTGCTCTTCTATAATGGTGGTGAGGTGTTGCATGGTTTTGCACTGGCAATGCTGATCGGTCTTCTGGTCGGGACTTACTCGAGCATCTACATCGCAGCGCCAATCCTGATAGACTACACCGAGCGGACCGGCAAGCCGCTCGCCAAGCGGATCAAAGCCAAGTCGTGAGCGAAAGGTCGGTACCTTAATGCCGGTAACGATTGTTGTCGGCGGACAGTGGGGGGATGAGGGCAAGGGGAAGATCGTCGATCTACTGACCAGCCAGGCCGATATCGCAGCCCGCTATCAGGGCGGCGCCAACGCCGGGCACACGGTAGTCCTGGAAGGTCGCAAATATATCCTGCACTTGATACCGTCGGGTATCTTGCATCCCGACTGCGTCTGCGTATTGGGAGCCGGCTGTGTCATCGACCCGGCGCAACTCCTTGAGGAGATCGAGCAACTTGAGACTGCCGGTATCGAGGTAGTCGGACGGCTCTTTGTGAGCCATCAGGCTCACCTCATTATGCCGTATCACAAAGTGTTGGATGAGTTGAACGAGCGGTCACTTGGCAGCCGGGCAATCGGTGTAACCGGTCGGGGTATCGGTCCCGCTTACACCGACAAATATACCCGCACCGGAATCCGCATCGTCGATTTGCTCGACCGCGACCTCTTCGTAGAAAAACTCGATTCCAATCTGGCTGCCAAGAACCGACTGATTCAGCAGGTTCATGGCGAGCCGGCCCTCGACCGGGATACGGTGATCAACTACTATATCGAATTCGACCGCCGGATAGACCCTCTGGTCAAGGATGTGTCGCGATACTTGAACGACGCCATCGATGCCGGTTTAAAGGTCGTTTGCGAGGGTGCTCAGGGGACGTTTCTCGATGTCGATTGGGGGACCTATCCGTTCGTAACTTCCTCCAGCCCTACGGCTGGTGGAGCCATGACCGGGCTCGGCATCGGTCCGACCCGGGTCGATGGGGTGTTAGGCGTGATCAAGGCTTACACAACTCGGGTCGGTCAGGGTCCGTTTCCAACGGAGTTTGACGCCGAATTGAATGCCCGGGTTCGCAGTGCCGGCGATGAATTTGGATCTACGACCGGCCGGGCGCGTCGCTGTGGATGGTTCGATGCAGTGATGGCGCGTTATGCTGCACGGGTTAACGGTATAGAGTCCTGGGCTTTAACGAAACTCGATGTCCTATCGCACTTCGATCAGATTAGTATCTGCAATGGCTACGAATACGACGGGCGAAGGATAGAAGAATTCCCGGCTGAAACCCGTGTGATAGGTTCCTGCCGACCGATCCTTGAGGAGATGCCGGGGTGGGGCGAGCCTATATCGCACCTCAGACACTTCTCCGATCTTCCTTTGCAGGCACAGCGTTACATCAAACGCATCGAGGAACTGACCGGCACTCCGGTGGAAATCGTCTCCGTGGGCAGCGACCGTGCCGAGACGATTGTCAGGGAAAATGGCCGGGATGTGGTTCAGTAGTTCCGAATCACCCCCTTTCCGATAGATTGGGTTCAAGCAACATACATATCGGGGGTGTAGCTCAGCTGGTAGAGCACCGGCCTTTTAAGCCGATGGTCGTGGGTTCGATCCCCGCCACCCTCACTGCCTGCCCGTTAAGGGTTCAATCCTGCAGGTATATGACCAACCTCTATAAGGCAGGACAGACAAAGCCCCGTCAATCCGGGGCTTTGGCCGTTTTGGGGTGCTTATGAAGCGTCCTGAATGGCTCACCCGACCGATCCTCGGCTGGGTCTCCTACGACTTTGCCAATTCGGCATTCGCAACGACGGTCCTGGCGGTGATCTTCAACCGCTATTTTTCAGAGGTCGTCGCGGGCGGCGAATCCGGGACGCTGTTCCGCTTCTTTGGACAGGAAGTCCGTCTAAATGGTGCGACAGTCTGGAGTTACATCGTCGCCCTCTCGACCGGGTTGGTGGCCATCACCTCTCCAATACTGGGAGCCATTGCGGATCAGGCTGGCTGGCGCCGGTTGATGCTGGGTCTATTCACCTATATAGGTGTCGTCGCAACCCTGGGGCTCTCCCTGGTGGGGGAGGGGGAAGTTGGATCCGGATCGCTGCTCTTCATAGTTGCCAATTTCGGCTTTGCCGGCGCGCTTGTCTTTTATAATGCTTTTCTGGTAGATCTTGGTACGGCGCAAACCTATGGCCGTATATCGGGACTGGCGTGGGGGGTGGGATATGTAGGAGGCGGACTCTGTCTGGTATTGAATTTGCTTATGCTTCAGAAACCGTCAGTGCTTGGCTTTGGCCCGGAGCCGTTTAGTGTAGGGGCCTGTGTAGCGGTCTCGGGTCTGTGGTGGGGTATTTTTACGCTTCCAACACTTTTATGGGTGCGCGATAAGGCGAAGCCGAAACGGAATGTGGGCATTGTCCGGCTGACCTTCCTGAGTTGGCGAAGGGTCATTGAGACGCTCCGGCAGGTGCGCCGCTATCGACAACTGGCGCGTTTCCTGATCGCCTATCTCTTTTTCAATGACGGTATTGAGACGGTGATTGTGATGGCATCGATCTTCGGAGCCCAGGTGATTGGGATGGAAGCCGGTGAACTGGTGCTTTTCTTTATCATGATCCAGGGAACAGCGCTTATAGGTTCGCTCATATTCGGCTATCTGGCAGACCGCATCGGCAACCGGCGGACACTGCTCCTCTCGCTATGGGTCTGGCTGGCAGTTGTTCTCTGGGCTTACAAGATCGGCTGGCTGTTCGATATGCGGACGGAATACTACTTGCTTGGCATTCTGGTCGGTCTGGTGATGGGGGGGAGTCAGGCTGCAGCGCGTTCACTGCAGGCGCTCTTTACACCATCCGCACACTCGGCGGAGTTCTTTGGGTTTTTCTCGGTAAGCGGCAAGGTCGCATCAGTCTTTGGGCCGCTTGTTTATGGGACTGCCATCTATTTTACCGGTGGGCTGCAATCCGGCATCCTGGCCCTTGGACTCTTCTTCATTGTCGGAATAATCCTGCTCATCACGGTGAATGAAGGTGAAGGCCTTGCCGTCGCAAGGTCTTAGATAAAGAGCTGTTCAAATGCGTTGACAAGAGTTAGATGTCTGCTTATATTGATGCACTATGACACTGGAAACGACTTCGATCCTCAGGACCGTCAAGGCGGTTGTCCCGTCGCGAATCCTGATCGTCGATGACGAGCGGCCAATCGGCGAGTTTCTGACCGAGTTCCTGACTGAAAAGGGCTATGAAGTCTTCTTCGCCGACAACGGTCCGGATGCCTTGACGCTGGTCAAGCGCATTCGGCCTCATGTTGTCCTGCTCGACATCAACATGTTTGGTATGAACGGCTTGGAGACCTTGCGCCGCATCAACGAGATCGACCCTCGGGTCGGGGTTTTAATGGTAACTGCGATGCGCGAGGAGGAGATCGGTCGCGAAGCGCTTCAACTTGGCGCGGTTGATTTCATCACCAAGCCGATCGACTTCGACTATCTCGAATCGAGTCTGCTTTATAAACTGTCGGCTATGCTGGAGTAGAATCGCTCGGAGCGATCTTACCCGTCTACATATCAACTGTTCGGAGAATCCACCTAATGAAGCGAATCGTATCCATTGTCATCGCGGGGCTCATTACGAGTTCCCTGTCCATCGCCCAGGACAAGCCGGCCGAGAAAAAGCCGGTCTTCGAAGGCGCCAAGAAGTGCATGATCTGCCACAAGGGCGATGCCAAGGGCAACGTTCATGAGAAGTGGCTCGCTTCCAAGCATGCCAATGCCTTTCAGACGCTGGTGAACAAGAAGGACGGCTCTGAGAAGAAGCCGGAGTGCCTCGCCTGCCACACAACCGGCTACGACAAGAGCGGTTACAAGGTTGGCGCTGAGAATGCAGCACTGTTCGAAGGCGTTCAGTGTGAAGCATGCCACGGCGCCGGAAGCGACTACCGGACCATTCACGGCAAAGATCTTGCCGCCGCCGCCAAAGCCGGTTTCGTCGCCAAGCCAACCGAGGCGACCTGTAAGGAATGTCATAACGATAAGAGCCCGACCTTCGACAAGGACAAGCCCTTCAAGTTCGAAGAGATGCACAAGAAGATCGACCACCGCTACAAGGCGGCCAAGGCCGGCAACTAAACGGGGCAGTGCGGTATGTCAAAGTGCCGCAACGGGTGATTGGAAGCCCCTGCCTTCAGCGGGCGGGGGCTTCACCATATGGCGAACGAGGAGTCCTTTGGAACAGCACTCTCCACCGCCTCTTACCAGGCGAAAGTTTCTCGACCACTTCCTGACCGGGACGGGTTTGGCCGCGCTTGCGGGTGTGGTCTATCCGCTATTCCGCTATCTGACGCCGCCGCCTCAGGAAGAAGCCGTTGTCTCATCGGTCAACTTGGGGCCAGCCAAAGACTTCCCCCCCGGCAGCGGGAAGATATTCCGGCTCGGCAGCAAGCCCGGCATTCTGGTTCGCGGTGTAGATGGGAAGTTCCGCGCCTATTATGCGACGTGCACTCACCTGGACTGCATCGTCCAATATGACGGCCGTGCCGACAACATCTGGTGTGCCTGCCATAACGGTCGCTACGACCTTAACGGGCGAAACGTCTCCGGACCTCCGCCCCGACCGCTTACTGCACTAAACGTCAACGTCCTGCCCGACTCGGAGGAGATCCTGATCACCCTCGCTGAAGGAGGCAAAGGATGATCGCCCGTCTCTTTAACTGGATCAACAGCCGCTATAAGATCGAGAAACTGCTCTACTTCTCGCGTGAGAAGTCGGTTCCGCTTCATAGGGGCACAATGTGGTATTACTTCGGCGGGATCACACTCTTTCTGTTCGGAGTGCAGGTCATCACCGGTCTGGTGCTTCTCTTTTACTATCGCGTAGGGTCGGATGCCTCTTTCGAGAGCGTCAAGTTCATCATAACGCAAGTGAAATTCGGCTGGCTTCTCCGCTCGATGCACTCCTGGTCTGCAAATCTGATGGTGCTGGCGGCGATCATCCATATGATGAGTGTCTTCTTTCATCGTTCCTACCGTAAGCCGCGCGAGATGACCTGGGTGACCGGAGTGACGATGCTCTTTCTGCTGATGGTCTTCGGTTTTTCGGGCTACCTCCTGCCATGGAATGAACTCGCCTTCTTTGCGACCAAGGTAGGAACCGACAGTGCACGGGCAATTCCCCTTATCGGCGATTTCCTTCTTAAACTGATGCGTGGAGGATCGGATGTAACCGGAGCCACCTTGTCACGCTTCTTCGGGCTGCATGTCTCGGTCCTTCCGCCGATCTTCACAGGCCTTCTGGCGCTGCATCTCTTTTTCGTTCAGGTGCAGGGTATGTCGGAGCCGCTCGAATCGGCGGGGCATGGCAGGAAACGGACGATGCCCTTTCTGCCTGACTTTCTCCTGCGAGACCTGATGGTCTGGCTGGTGACGTTCGACATCCTGCTTCTCCTTTCGGTCTTTTTCCCCTGGGAGTTGGGCGTCAAAGCCGATCCCTTCTCACCCGCGCCCGCCGGCATCAAGCCGGAGTGGTATTTTCTATTCGTTTTTCAGTCTCTCAAGATGCTTCCGGCTCACATTTGGGGCATCGAAGGCGAGGTGCTGGGGGTGATGGTGATGGGTGTGGGGGCCGGCGTGCTCTTTATCCTTCCCTGGCTAGATAGGGCATCATCGCAGGGACTAAGGAATCGCCTTTTCGATGTGATCGGCGTCTTTGGGCTGCTCTATTTTGCAACGTTCACCATTCTCGGCTATCTGATCGACTGAGGAAGACCAATGCCAAATCAACTAAGAATCTTCCTGCCGGTAGGCGTCGCCGTGGTAGCCTATGCACTTGGAGCGATAGCCGCCTTCGCTGCCGCGCCGAACTCCTGTGTGGACTGCCATTCGCAGATACACGAGCAGATCATTGCCGACTCAAAGGAGGATGTTCATACCCGGGTTGGGCTCACCTGCGTCAGTTGTCATGGTGGAAATCCGTCGATTGCGGACGAAAAGTCGATGGATCCTAAGGAAGGCTTCATCGGTGCGCCCAAGCCGAAGGACATCCCCCAATTCTGCGCCCGGTGCCATAGCGACCCGGCCTATATGCGCCCCTACAATCCGTCACTGCCGGTCGATCAACTCGAAAAGTATGCGACCAGCCGCCACGGGGAGTTACTCAAGAAGGGCGATGCCAAGGTCGCCACCTGCATCAGTTGTCACAAGAGCCATGGCATCCTGCCGGCTTCGAATACGCGTTCGTCTGTACATCCGCAGAAGGTGCCGTTGACTTGTTCGATGTGCCATTCCGATGCAAACTACATGGCCGAATACGGCATCCCGACCAATCAATTCGCCCAGTATGCCGACTCGACGAATGTGCATGGCTATGCGCTCTTTGTGAAGGGCGACATTGGCGCACCGGCTTGTAATGACTGCCACAGCAATCATGGTGCATTACCGCCCGGGGTCGAGCAGGTAGGACAGGTCTGCACACAATGCCATGCGCTGAACGGGGAGTTTTTCAGGACGAGTCCGCACAAGGATGGCTTCGATGCCCTGGGTCTGATGGAATGCGCGTTCTGCCATCAAGCCTCGCCCGATTTGAACGACCCGAAGGCGCGTATCCATACTATCGTCAGCCCGAAGCACAGCATGATCGGCACCAAAGAGCCTTCGCTTTGCGCTAAATGCCATAGCGGCGATCCAGGTGCTGAGATGGCTGCGGTGGTGTCGAAGGACCTCGATTCGCTTGAGGCACGGCTCCATCATGCCCGCGAACTTCTTGAGCGCGCAGAACGGAGGGGGCTTGAAGTATCGGATGCACAATGGAAATTGAAGAGTGAGGTCTTGCAGGCGCGAATGGAACTGCGCACCTCAATCCACTCCTTCAATCTGAAGCAATATGTCCCCTTCTACGAGCGCGCCGATACGGCACTGAACAGTGTAGTCATCGCAGGGATTGCCGCAGCCGATGAGACCCGACACCGGATTACGTATTACATTGTGATGACCGTGATCATCGCGCTACTGGTAGCCGGTCTTGGGCTAAAGATGCGCGACATCGAGCGGTCGCGTAAAGAGTAGTCGTTAAAGGCTTTGACGGAGGCACTATGCGGCTTGGACCGTGGGAAATCGCCTTGATCGTAATGTTCGTGATCGTCCTCTTTGGTGCGCGCAAGATTCCTGAGATAATGCGCGGTTTCGGATCCGGAATCAAGGAGTTTAAGAAGGGGATGAAGGAAGAGGATGCGGAGTCCGCGAGTGCCGGTCCGACGCCGCCGATGAACAGCGGTCCCAACGGCCGGCCTCCGGAAGGTAAATAATCTCACGTGCCGTGAGGAGGAACGAGCAAGTTAAATGCAAGCGCCCGGCCGTGTCAGTTTCGGTCGGGCGCTTTGTTCACTTGACGGGGAATCGGAAAGTGCTCGGCGGCAAGTTGCAAAACGGTGCTCAACACCGGCTCCCGTCCGGCTACGATGTCACCCTGGGTTAGAATGTCGTTCTGGCCTTGAAAGTTCGTTATCATGCCGCCTGACTCTTGAATGATCAGGCTGCCCGCTGCGATGTCCCAGGGCGAAAGATCGAGTTCCCAGAAGCCGTCGAATGTTCCGGTGGCAACATAGCAGAGATCTACGGCTACCGCACCGGGACGGCGGATGTTGGCACATTGCTCCATAAGTTCGGAGAGCATCGCGAGGTAAGGCTTGCGGTAGCCTGCGACTCGAAAGGGGAATCCAGTGCAGAGTAGGGCAGAACTGAGAGGGCGGGAGGCATTCAGGCGAGGGAGGGGGGTCTCGTTTCGACGGACACCTTCACCTCGAGCCGCTGAAAAGGTCTCATCAAAGGTCGGTATGGCAATCGCCCCGGCGAAGATATCGCCCCAAGTTTCACCGGTCTTGGGATGGCTTTCTATGGCAATCGAAACCGCCCAAATGGGCAGCCCGCGCAGGAAGTTAGTTGTCCCGTCAAGTGGGTCGATGATCCAGGTCCAAGGCGAGTCATTGCTTCCCGAGAGGTAGCCGGCTTCTTCTGTCAGAAAGGCGGCGCCGGGCAATTCCCGACTTAGGAACTCCAGAATAGACGCCTCGGCAGCCCGGTCGGCTTCGCTTACCCAGTCGTTGGTGCGTTTGGCAAAGATCGAGTCGGGATTCACATGCCCGAAGAGTCTCTTTAACAGTTGCCCTGCATCATTAGCGGCGCGGCAGGCTAATAGTCTTAGTTCTTCGCCTTCGGTCACCGACGCCCGCCAGACCTGCGAATCCGCCTCCGAAAGGTGATCAATCCAATCCCACTCATCAATATGACCAGTATGCCCAGGATATTGACGTAGTCGGGAAGGATCGCTACGGCTATCATAAAGCCGTCCGATCTTTGAAGGGTCTCGCCTTTGAACTCCCAAACCACCTTACGAGGCGATTCCCGGTCGCCATTGGTGCGGATGAGGATGCCGGGCAGCGACGCCTTCACTTCAAACTTGTCGTCCTGTAAATCGCGAGTTGCTTTGTACTCTTGCTCGAGGGCGTCGGCGATGTCGCCAATCATCGGTATCCGGGCGGGATCCACAAAGTCGGCAAAGCGGCCCAGGAACTGCGGCCGCAGGTCTTCCCACCAGTCGAGATTGGCGGATTCGGGATTCGGGATGTCGAGACTATTAAGGTATCGGCGCAGGTCATCAGCCCAGCCGGTTCGGGTGATGCTGTGAACATCGCTGCCGCTGTCGGGAAGCGCGATGCCGCGGCTTTGAGCAATACTCCAAAGGCGATCGAAGGCGCGTTCGTAACGGGCGCGGTTCCACTGGATGATTCCGAGGGCGAACATTTTCTCGAGTTCTTCTTCACGACCGGGTGCCAGTGCCTGGCGCGACTCATCATCCTCCAAAGCATGGCATTCGGGAGGAATGAAATCCCATGTATCGCCGTAACGAGCAAGGTATTCGCGAGAGCCGAAGAGACCGGCGAATCGATAGATCGTGTAGAGCGGATTGCGGTTCAGATCGAGGATGAAACTTCGCGAGGGGTAAATGGTGTCGGCGGGCAGCCTTGCCCAGTCGAATAGGCGCCCCCAATCGTCCACGGAGACTGCTCTGGCACTTGCGGTGATGCGGTGAACGGTCTTGCCTTCGCGCTCTTCGACCGTGCGGTTCATCTCCCAAATCGTTGAATCGGGGTGCAGTTCAAGTCCATCCTCAAGGTCGGCGACATCACCGCTCACTTCATAAACGATGTTTGCACTCCCGTCGGGATGGATCACGAATTCATAGGAATGCTGAAGACAGCCGGCCAGGAAGGCGAGAATGAGGGGAAGGCACCAGAAGGAGTTATATAGGCGGCGCATCAACAATAAATATATGTCGGCTTTAACGGCACTCCAAAGAGCAGGGATCAGGGCGACGGGCAACTTGTATGAAAGGGACGGGGGGATTAGATTGGAATCAGTCATCATAGGAACCCCATGCGTGTAACGTTGGCCGGTTTCAATGTAGATACCGGCTATTTCGAAGCTGTCCAAAAGATACTGCGTGAAGTCGTGGATCCGGACCTCTCCCCGATTGACCGTCGTGAAATTTTGATGCGTTTCGAGCAGGAGCCGGTCACTCCTGAGACCATCTCGGCAGCCTACGCCCGGATCAGTCGCAGCGAAAAGAGCGTCCGGGACCTCCGCATCGACGCCCGGGCCTCGGTTGCGCGTGCCCGTCAATCTAACGAGCGGATAGTCTTTGGTCTGGGGCACGCCTCGGTCGCCGAACATGCCGTCTTCAACATCGACATAACCGACGCTTCCCGACTGGCACTCGAGGACCTTGAAGCCCACCGGCTCACTTCGTTTACCGAAGCTTCGCAGCGATACATTTCTATGAAGGGCGAGTATGTTCTTGCTCAAGAGTTAGAAAGTAGTGAACTTAGAGACGAATGCCGCGCTCACTTCGAGTCGCTCTTCGAAAACTATCGCGAACTGTCGGACGAACTTACCTCCTTTCACCATGACCTGCCGGAAAAAGAGCGCGTCGGTCGGGCGCGTGAAGATGCGAGGTATCTTCTCCCACTCGCTTGTCCCGGTCAGGTCGGAATGACGGTCAATGCACGCACCGCTGAGGTGATGATTCGCCGGTTTGCCGGTTCAAGCCTCTCTGAGGTGCGTGAAATGGGCCGTCAAATGCACCACGAACTGCGCCGGCTTGTCCCTTCGCTGATCAAATACACCGAACCTAATCCCAAGCGCGCTGAGGCGGAGGACGATCTTACTCAAGCAGCGCACAATCTGATGAACGGAACGGAGATGCATAGGGGAGTCTCTGCCCGACAGGAAGTGCAACTGCTCGCCTCCCCGAACGAACAGGAACTTCAGGTCGTATCGGCGCTGCTCTTTCGTGCCGGTGGCAGGTCGTTTGAGGAAGCGCGATCCTGTGCCAGAGCAATGGGCGGGCGCGAGCGGCAGCGGCTATTGGCGACGGCGCATCGCTACATAAACGAGCACGACGAGGTGCTTCGCGAAATGGAGTTGGCAGTCTTCCAGTTTGAGGTTGTCCTGTCAGCATCGGCTTTTGCGCAATTGAAACGGCACCGGATGGCCACTATTGTTCGCCAGCCGTATGACCCCGCGTTAGGTGTGACCATACCACCCGCCATTGAGGAAGCCGGGCTTGCGGTGAGGTTTCTTGCAGCGTTGGAACCTGGGGAAGTCCTGTTTAAGAAGATCGGTGATGTGCTGCCAAAGGAGGCATCAGTCGCAGCCAGCTATGTCCTCTCTAATGCCCATCACCGCCGGGTTATTTTTCAGGCCAATGCGCGGGAGTTGACACACCTTTCGCGACTGCGAATGGATGCCCATGCGCAATGGGACATCCGCCGACTTGCCGGACAAATGATCGAGTTGGCTCGCGATGCGGCTCCGGTGCTGATGATGTTCGCAGCCGGTAAGGACAGTTTTGCGGCAGTTAACAAACGGATCGGTGAGTTTCTGTGAAGCGAACTCTTACGCTGGTATTTCTGTCACTCATCCTCTGCGGCTGCGGTCTCAGCAACCGGCTGGTCGTCCGGATGAGCCGCCCCCTGATCGAAGGCACGATGGAGGCAATCCTCTCGGAAACGGATCCGGAGATAGCCCGGACGGCAATGGAGGCACATCTTAAACTGCTCGAGGGGATGATCGTCACGGCTCCCAATGACCGGCAACTTCTGACGCTCGCCGCCCAAGGATTTACGGGTTATGCCCTGCTCTTTGTTGAGGCGGAGTCTAAGGAACGGGCATCGGGCTTCTACCTGAGAGGTAAGGAGTATGGACTCCGGGCGCTATTCACAGGGCAGAGCAAGTTAGGCCAACAGGATCCAACCTTTACAGAATGGGAGCGGGCGGTAAGACGACTTGACAGAAGCGATGTCGCTGCGGCCTACTGGACCGGTGCCGCATGGAGCGCTTATATCAATCTGAATCGTGACCGACCAGCAGCCATTGCCTCGTTTGCCCGTGCCAGGCTGCTCTTCGAGCAAGTCTATCGTCTCGACCCAAATTACTACTATTCCGGCCCGAGGTGGATGCTCGGACTTTCCTATGCCGGACTTCCCAAAATGGTCGGTGGAGGCCCTGAAATTGCCTGGCCTTTCTTTAGGGAAGCGCTCGACGCTGACGGCGACCGGTTTCTTTTAGGCAAAGTGCTTTGTGCTGAATACTACGCCGTGAGTGCCGGTGATTCGGTGCTTTTTCGACGGTTGCTTCAGGAGGCGATTATACCACCGCCAGTCGAACCTCCCGAATTACGGCTTCTTAACCGGATGGCTGCCCGGCGGGCAGCGGAGTTACTCAGGCGTATCGAGGAGTTGTTTTGACTAACTTTCGGGAATATAGAACGCGACTATGCCTTCTGTTAGGGCTTCTGGCTCTGGTATTGGGTGTAGAAGTTGCGAGCGGGATGACCCTGATTCGCTTTGCGACGTTGGCGC